>NZ_JBHXFJ010000046.1:0-61921 GCF_042722465.1 Streptomyces sp. NPDC127098 | reverse complement strand
CGTGCCGCGCCCACCCACCCGCCCCTGGGGGCACCTCCCAGCGTTAGCTGGGGGAGGGTGGCCTCGCGCGGCAGGGGCCGGGTGGCCCGGCGGCGGAGCCGCCGCAGGCCCGGCCCGGGCACGCACCGCGCGGCATGGCCAACCCGCGCGCGAAGCGCGGAAAAGGGCGGGCGGGTGGGCGAAAACCCCGCGAAGCGCCAAGCGCCGACCGCGCGGTGCGGCCTCCCGTGCCCGCGGGAACGGTGGGTGGGGAGAAAACCGGCGCGGAGCGCCGCGGCGTCGGGCCGGCGTACCGCCGGCTACGCCGGCCAGGCGGCCGACGTCAGGATGTCGGAGGCCACCGCCGTGGAGTCGACCAGCGGGTGAAGCGCCAGCGCCCGCAGCGCCGCGCCGCGTGACCGTGTCGTCGCCGCCTCGATCGTCGCCCGCTCCACCGCCTTCACCTGGAGCATCAGCCCCAGCTCCGCGAGACCCGGCAGCACGCACGGCACCGGATGCGCGCCCGTCCCGTCCACCTCGCAGACGGTCTCTATGATCGCGTCGTCCGGCAGCGCCGGCACCGCCCCGCCGTTGCGCACGTTGAGGATCAGCCGGGTGCGCCGGTCGCCCGCGATGGCCCGCATCAGGTCGAGGGCCACCCGCTCGTAGCCGCCGCCCTCCAGGTCGCAGCTGTCGCGCTCGCCGCCGCCGCTCGCGGCCCGCGCCTCGGCCCCGTACGTCTCCTCACGCTCCAGGCGCGCGCGTTCCCACACCTCGAGCGCCCGCCCGGGCGTTCGCGCCGCCTCCGCGAAGAACGCGCACTGCTGGCGCTCCAGGTACTCGCCCCGCGTCTCGCTGGCCGCCCGCGCCGCCGCCAGCGTCTCGCGCGCCGCGTAGTAGTAGTACAGGTACTCGTTGGGCAACGAGCCCAACGCCCGCAGCCACTCGCCGCCGAAGAGCCGGCCCTCCTCGAAGGACGCCAGCGCCGCGTCGTCCGCCAGCAGCCCCGGCAGCAGGTCCCGGCCCCGCAGCGTCAGCGACTGGAGCCAGCCCAGGTGGTTGAGCCCCACGTAGCCGAAGTTCACCGCGGCGGGGTCGGCGCCCGCGGCCCTGGCCGCCCGCCGCACCAGGCCGACGGGCGAGTCGCAGATGCCGATCACCCGGTGTCCGAGCCGCCTCGACATCGCCTCCGTCACCATCCCGGCCGGGTTGGTGAAGTTGATCAGCCAGGCGTCGGGCGCCACCGCCCGCATCCGGTCCGCGATCTCCAGCGCGACGGGAACGGTCCGCAGCCCGTACAGGATCCCGCCGGCGCCCACCGTCTCCTGGCCCAGCACCCCCGCGGCCAGCGGCACCCGCTCGTCCCGCACCCGCCCCGCCGTGCCGCCCACCCGCATCGCGCAGAACACGAAGTCGGCGCCGCGCAGCGCGTCGTCCAGGTCGTCGGCGATCCGCACCGCGGGCGCGCCCGGCACGCCCGCCGCCTGCGCCGCGAGCACGGAGGCGATCACCCGGGTCCTGGCCTGGTCCCGGTCGAAGAGCGTCACCTCGGTGCACCGCTGGTTCACCCGGTCGGGCGACTCCTCGGGACTGGCTGTCAGTAGCGCCCGGTATACCAGGGGAACGCGGAATCCGCCGCCGCCGATGATCGTGAGCCTCATGGCCCGGAACGTACCGTAGAGGAGAAGGCCAGCATGCCCGGGAGCACACGGTGACGCACCAGGACGACCACGACCAGGCCCCACTCGCCAGCACGTTCGACCCGCTCGCCGCGCTGCGCGCCCCCGCCGACCCGGACTACGACGTGTACCTCACCGGCACGGTCTTCCTGGACATCGTCTTCACCGGCCTGGAGTCGGCCCCCGTGCGCGGCACCGAGTCCTGGGCCCGCGGCATGGGATCGAGCCCGGGCGGAGTGGCCAACATGGCCACCGCGCTCGCCAGGCTGGGCCTGCGCACCTCGCTCGCCGCCGCCTTCGGCGACGACAAGTACGGCGAGTACTGCTGGGAGACGCTGGAGCGCGGCGAGGGCATCGACCTCTCCCGTTCCCGCACCGTCCCCGGCTGGCACTCCCCGGTCACCGTGTCCATGGCCTACGAGGGCGAGCGCACGATGGTCTCGCACGGCCACGAGGCACCGCCGCCCTGGGGACCGCCCACCGGGCCGCCGATCGACGAGGCGGCGCCCTCGTTCGTCCCGGCCGTGCCGCCCCCGCCGCGCGCCCGCTCCGCCGTCGCCTCGCTGCGCCCCGGGCAGCCGCAGGACTGGATAAGGGAGGCGGCCACCGCCGGCGGGCTGGTCTTCGCCGACGTCGGCTGGGACGACACGGGCGCCTGGGAGCTGGCCGAACTGCCCGACCTCGCCCACTGCGAGGCCTTCCTGCCGAACGCGGCGGAGGCCATGCGCTACACCCGCACCGACTGCCCGCGCGCCGCCGCCCGCGCGCTGACCGAGCGCGTCCCGATCGCCGTCGTCACCATGGGCGCCGAGGGCGCCTACGCGGCGGACGGCCGCACCGGCGAGACCGCGGAGGTGCCGGCCATCCTCGTCGAGGCCCTGGACACCACCGGCGCCGGGGACGTCTTCGTGGCCGGCTTCGTCACCGGCACCCTCGCCGGCTGGCCGCTGGCCGACCGGCTGGCGCTCGCCGGGCTCACCGCCGCCCTGTCCGTCCAGGAGTTCGGCGGCTCGCTCTCCGCGCCCGGCTGGGGCGAGGTGGCCGCCTGGTGGCAGCGGGTCAGCTCGCTCCGACCGGCCGGCGGCCGGCTCGACCACGAGCTCCGGCGGTACGCGTTCCTCTCCGAACTGCTGCCGGGATCCGCGCCGACCTGGTCCCGTCGTCGCGCGGTGCCCACACTCGGTTTCCGTGGGTGAGCGCCGGTGCCCGCGCCGTCAAGACCATCGCGAACTGCGCCGATCGCACTGGGTAATTTCCTGGGGATACGCGGGCGTGGCGTCGTACCCTGGCCTCGGAAGTCCCGTACCGCCCCGCAGTCAGTTCAGAGAGGGATGAGCAGGCCGAGCAGCGGCCGCCCATGACGCAGACACCCACACACCAGCCGGCGGCCCGGGCCGCCGAGGCGACCGCCCGGTTCACCGTGCCGGCGAAGCACCCCATGGTCACGGTCCTGGGTTCCGGGGACGCGCTGCTGCGCGTCATCGAGCAGGCGTTCCCCGCCACCGACATCCACGTCCGGGGCAACGAGATCAGCGCCACCGGCGACGAGGCCGAAGTCCAGCTCGTGCAGCGGCTCTTCGACGAGATGATGCTGGTGCTGCGCACCGGCCAGCCGCTCACCGAGGACGCGGTCGAGCGCTCCATCGCCATGCTGCGCGGTTCCGAGGGCAGCGGCGGCACCAGCCCCGCCCAGGTCCTCACGCAGAACATCCTGTCCAACCGCGGCAAGACGATCCGGCCCAAGACGCTCAACCAGAAGCGCTACGTCGACGCCATCGACCAGCACACCATCGTCTTCGGCATCGGTCCCGCCGGCACCGGCAAGACCTACCTGGCCATGGCCAAGGCCGTGCAGGCGCTGCAGTCCAAGCGGGTCAACCGGATCATCCTCACCCGGCCCGCGGTCGAGGCCGGCGAGCGGCTCGGCTTCCTGCCCGGCACGCTCTACGAGAAGATCGACCCCTACCTGCGGCCGCTCTACGACGCGCTGCACGACATGCTCGACCCGGACTCCATCCCGCGCCTGCTCAGCGCCGGCACCATCGAGGTCGCCCCGCTCGCCTACATGCGCGGCCGCACGCTCAACGACGCGTTCATCATCCTGGACGAGGCGCAGAACACGAACCCCGAGCAGATGAAGATGTTCCTCACCCGGCTCGGCTTCGAATCCAAGATCGTGATCACGGGCGACGTCACCCAGGTCGACCTGCCCGGCGGCACCAAGAGCGGCCTCCGCCAGGTGCAGGAGATCCTCGACGGTGTCGACGACGTGCACTTCTCCCGGCTCACCAGCCAGGACGTGGTCCGCCACAAGCTCGTCGGCCGCATCGTGGACGCGTACGAACGCTTCGACGACCGCAACGGAAAGTAGCCGCCGCAGATCATGGCGATCGAGGTCAACAACGAGTCCGGCCTGGAGATCGACGAACGGGCCATTCTCGACATCGCCAGGTACGCCCTGGCCAGGATGCGCATCCACCCGCTCTCCGAACTGTCGGTGATCGCGGTCGACGAGGCCGCCATGGAGCAGCTCCACCTCCAGTGGATGGACCTGCCGGGCCCCACCGACGTGATGTCCTTCCCGATGGACGAGCTCCGCCCGCCCGCCAAGGACGACGAGGAGCCCGTGCAGGGCCTGCTCGGGGACGTGGTGCTCTGTCCCCAGGTCGCCGTCCGGCAGGGCGCCGCGGCCCCCACCAGGCACTCCATGGACGACGAGCTCCAACTGCTCACCGTCCACGGCGTGCTGCACCTCCTCGGCTACGACCACGAGGAGCCGGTCGAGAAGGCCGAGATGTTCGGACTGCAGAAGGCCATCGTCGACGGTTGGCGCGCCGAACACGGCCTGACCGGCCCCTCCCCGGCCCCCACGACGACATGACCACCACCACGCTGCTCTCCGTCATCGGCCTGCTGGCCCTGGCCTGGCTCTCCTCCTGCGCGGAGGCCGGCCTCGCCGTCGTCACCAGCTTCCGCGCCGAGGAGGCCAAGCGGGCCGGCCGCCGCGGCGCCGCCCGGCTCGCCGTGCTCGCCGCCGACCCCACCCGCTACCTCAACCTGGCCCTGCTGCTCCGGGTCTGCAGCGAGATGGCGGCCGCGGTGCTCGTGGCGTACGCCTGCCTCCAGGAGTTCGACCGGATATGGCAGGCACTCGCCGTCGCCTTCGGCGTCATGGTGCTGCTGTCCTTCGTCGCCATCGGCGTCTCGCCCCGCACCATCGGCCGCCAGCATCCGCTGGCCACCACCACCGTCGCCGCCTACGTGCTGGTGCCGCTGGGCCGCGTGCTCGGGCCCGTCACCCAGCTGCTGATCCTGCTGGGCAACGCCCTCACCCCGGGCAAGGGCTTCCGCCGCGGCCCCTTCGCCTCCGAGGCCGAACTGCGCGCCATGGTCGACCTGGCCGAGCGCGAGTCCCTCATCGAGGACGAGGAGCGCCGCATGGTGCACTCCGTCTTCGAGCTCGGCGACACCCTGGTGCGCGAGGTGATGGTGCCGCGCACCGACCTCGTCTCCATCGACCGCCACAAGACCATCCGCCAGGGCCTCGCCCTGGCGCTGCGGTCCGGCTTCTCCCGGATCCCGGTCACCGGCGAGAGCGACGACGACATCGTCGGCGTCGTCTACCTCAAGGACCTGGCCCGCGCCGTGCACATCAAGCACGAGGCCGAGGCCGACCCGCTGGAGTCGGTGGCGCGGCCCGCGACCTTCGTGCCCGACACCAAGAACGCGGGCGACCTGCTGCGCGAGATGCAGCGGGACCACATCCACGTCGCGGTCGTCATCGACGAGTACGGCGGCACGGCGGGCCTCGTCACCATCGAGGACATCCTGGAGGAGATCGTCGGCGAGATCACCGACGAGTACGACACCGAGCTGCCGCCCGTCGAGGACCTCGGCGAGGACACCCGCCGGGTCACCGCCAGGCTCGACATCGGCGCGCTCGGCGAACTGTACGGGCTGCGGCTCGACGACGAGGACGTGGAGACGGTGGGCGGCCTGCTGGCCAAGGCACTCGGCCGGGTCCCGATCGCCGGCGCGAGCGCGCAGGTCCCGCTCACGCCCGAGCAGTCCACGGCGCGCGACGAGGAGCGGCCGCCGCTGGCCGCGCTGCGGCTCACCGCGGAGGCGCCCGTCGGGCGCCGCAACCGCATCGACCGCATCCTGGTCGAACCGGTCCCCGCGCCGCCGTCGGACGCCCCGGAACCGTCTTAGCGCTCCGCGCGGGAAGCCGTTACGCGGCGCTGCTGTGCGCGGCGGCTCCGCCGCCGGGTTCGGCGCCCGGGCGCTTCGGGGCCGGTGGTGTTGCCCCGCTCGCCCGCCCTCTTCCGCGCTTCGCGCGGGGGAGGGCGCTGACGCGCCGGTCGGCGGGTGCCGGGCCGCTTTGGCGGTTTCCCCGCCCACCCGCCCTTTTTCGCGCTTCGCGCGGGGGCGCGCCGGGCCGTGGGCCCTCGGCGGCTGCGCCGCCTGGGCCAGGGCCCCGAGCGGCGAACCGCTCGAACGCGCCGCCGCGGTCTCCCCGGCCCGGCCCCGCGACGCGGTAGCGCCTGCCCGCGCGGAGCGCGAGGAGGGGCGGGTGGGTGGGGACATCCCCGCGCGGAGCGCCGGGGGGCGACCGAAGGTGCCCGGCGCGGAGCGCCGCGGGAGGGCCGGCCGCCCGCCAGGGCGGACCCGCGGGGGCCGTCACCCGAACGGCGGTGCGGCGGTGGCCAGCGCAGCGGTCCGGTGGCGCCATGGGGGCTATGTACTCGCATCTGCGGACAGCCGTCGTCGCCGGCGTCGTCCTGGCCGCCACCGCGCTCGTGCCCGGGCGGCCGGTGGCCGCCGACGCGCTCTCCGAGAAGGAGCTGCGCGTCGCGCTCCTGGACGCCGTCGACTTCCCCGAGGGCTGGGCCAGCGACAGCGCCCGCTCGGCCCGCGAGCGCGGCTTCGGCGTTCCCGAGCCCACCGAGCGCGACTGCCGTGAGCTGTTCGACAGCGCCGAGGAGACGAAGGCGAGCGCCGGCTTCGCCAAGACCCGCAGCGGCCCCTTCGTCACCACGGTCGTCGCCGCGCACGAGGACGAGGCCGCGGCCCGCCGCGCGCTCGAAGGGCTGCGCGAGGCCACCGCCGAGTGCGGCACCATCCACACCCGCGAGGGCACCTCGAGCTCTGCCACGGTCGCCTACGAGGCGTCCACGCTCGACGTCGACCGGCTCGGCGAGGAGAGCACCGCCGTCCGCTTCAACCGGCGGGCCCAGGAGGGCGAGAGCGGCGACACCGGCGTCGTCGCCGACCTCGTGGTCGCCCGCGTCGGCGCCCACCTGGTGCGGGTGGCGCAGGCCGGGCGCGACGACAAGGGCACCGGCGACGTCTCCGACATCGCCGAGACGGCCGTCAGGAAGCTGGAGGACGTCTGCGAGGGACGCTCGCCCGCGCCCCGCCGGGACCAGCCCGGCACCACGGATCTCTGAGCCGCCACGCCCCGTTAAGCTCGGGGCCATGACAGACGCCGTTGACCCCGAGGACACCAAGATCATCACGCTGGCGCGCAGCGCCCGTGCCCGCAACGGCGTGCCCGAGGGAGCGGCGGTCAGGGACGAGACCGGCCGCACCTACGTGGCCACCACCGTCGCGCTCGACTCGCTGCGGCTGAGCGCGCTGCGCGCCGCCGTCGTGCTGGCCGCGTCCAGCGGCGCGGCGTCGCTGGAGGCCGCCGCCGTCGTCAGCGCTGCCGAGGCGCTGCCGGCCGAGGACCTCGCCGCCGTCCGCGACCTCGGCGGGACCGGCACCCCCGTCCTGCTGGCTGGCCCGGACGGTGCCCTTCGTGCGACGATCCCCGCGTCATGAGCACCCCAGATTCCTTCAGCGGCGCCTTCCCGGAGTTCCCGGAGTACCCGGACGACCACCGCTCCGGCTTCGCCTGCTTCGTCGGCCGCCCCAACGCCGGTAAGTCGACGCTGACCAACGCGCTGGTCGGCACCAAGGTCGCGATCACCTCCAACCGTCCGCAGACCACCCGGCACAGCGTCCGCGGCATCGTGCACCGCCCCGACGCCCAGCTGGTGCTGGTCGACACCCCGGGCCTGCACAAGCCGCGCACCCTGCTCGGGCAGCGGCTCAACGACGTCGTCCGCACCACCTGGGCGGAGGTCGACGTCATCGGCTTCTGCCTGCCCGCCAACGAGAAGATCGGCCCCGGCGACCGCTTCATCGCCAAGGAACTGGCCAACATCCGCCGCACCCCGAAGATCGCGGTCGTCACCAAGACCGACCTGGTGACCCCCGAGGCGCTGGCCGAACAGCTCATCGCCGTCGACCTGCTGGGCAAGGAGATCGGCCTCGAGTGGGCCGAGATCGTGCCGGTCTCGGCCGTCGCGGGCCAGCAGGTGTCGCTCCTCGCCGACCTGCTGGTGCCGCTGCTGCCCGAGGGCCCGCCGCTCTACCCGGAGGGCGACCTGACGGACGAGCCCGAGCAGGTCATGATCGCCGAGCTGATCAGGGAGGCCGCGCTCGAGGGCGTGCGGGACGAACTGCCCCACTCGATCGCCGTGGTGGTCGAGGAGATGCTGCCCCGCGAGGACCGTCCCGAGGACCGTCCGCTGCTCGACATCCACGCCAACCTGTACATCGAGCGGTCCAGCCAGAAGGGCATCGTGATCGGCCCCAAGGGCCAGCGGCTGCGGGAGGTCGGCACCAAGTCCCGCAAGCAGATCGAGGCGCTGCTCGGCACGCCCGTCTTCCTCGACCTGCACGTGAAGGTCGCCAAGGACTGGCAGCGCGACCCCAAGCAGCTCCGCCGCCTCGGCTTCTGAGCCTTCTGAGGCTTCTGAGGGCGAGGCGGCCGGCGGTGCCTAACGGCTGCCGAGCAGGCGCTCGGTGGCGGCGACCGGCAGGGACAGCGCCTCGGCGATGGTCGAGAGCGTCTGCCGCTCGGCGTCCGTGCACGGCCCGTCGGCCAGCGCGACCCGGGCGCCGAGCAGCAGCAGGCTCTCCCGACCCGGGGCCGCCAGGTGCGGGGTGAGGGCCCCGACGGCCGCCCGCACCTCGTGGTCCAGCGGCGGCAGCCGGCGGCGGCCCGTCGCGGCCCTGAGCGTCAGCAGCCCGTCCTCGGTGCACTCCGGGTAGCCCGCGTCGCGGATCACGGCGACCGCGGCCCGCCGGGCGGCGGCCTCCTCGCCGCCGCCCGCCCCCAGCATCGCCAGCGCGATCGCGTACACCGCGTCCCGCAGCAGCCCGGCCAGTCTGGTCGTGGTCGGCTGACCGAGCGAGTCCGGCGGGAAGTGACCCCGGCACGAGACGCACTCCACGACCGGCTCGGCCGCGCCGCGCGGCAGCACCGGGAGGCCGAGCACCGTCAGCCGCCGCCGGCCGGTCAACAACCGGTAGCAGCGGTCGCCCCCGCACCCCGCGCAGAAGAAGTCGCCGTCGTCGGCGATCCGCCACGCCGTCCGGACGCCAGCCACCCTGAGCCCCACCCTGGAGCGCACCACGCCGTACCTCCATCACCCGCCGGCAACATCGCCGACGTGATGTTAACCACACACGGGGTCGGGAGTCAGCAGTACGAACGACCGAAACCGAGTCCGAGGCCCCTAGCGCGCCGCGCGGTTGACGGCCGAGACCACGGCCTTCAGCGAGGCGCGCACGATGTTGGCGTCGATGCCGACGCCCCACAGCACCCGGTCGCCGATCGCGCACTCGATGTACGCAGCCGCCTTGGCGCCGGCGCCCTCGCTCATCGTGTGCTCCACGTAGTCCAGCAGCCTGACGTCCTCCGCCACCACGCCCGCCGAGGACAGCGCGTCGAAGAAGGCGGCCAGCGGCCCGTTGCCCGTGCCCGTGAGCACCGTGTCGACGCCGTCCACCACGGCCTCCACGGTGAGCGCGTCCGCGCCCTCGGAGGAGGTCGACGCCTGCGCGTCGCGCAGCGCGATCCGGCCCCAACCCGAGACGCCCGGCAGGTACTCGTCGGAGAAGGTCTCCCAGATCTGCGCCGGGGTGACCTCGCCGCCCTCCGCGTCCGTCTTCTCCTGGATGATCCGCGAGAACTCCACCTGCATGCGGCGCGGCAGGTCCAGCTTGTGGTCGTTCTTCAGCACGTAGGCCACGCCGCCCTTGCCGGACTGCGAGTTGACCCGGATCACCGCCTCGTAGGAGCGGCCCACGTCCATCGGGTCGATCGGCAGGTACGGCACGTCCCATGACAGCTGGTCGACGCCGACGCCCTCGGCGGCGGCCTGGTCGGCCATCGCCTCGAAGCCCTTCTTGATGGCGTCCTGGTGGGAGCCGGAGAAGGCGGTGTAGACGAGGTCGCCCACGTAGGGGTGGCGCGGCGCGATCTCCATCTGGTTGCAGTACTCCCAGGTGCGACGGATCTCGTCGATGTCCGAGAAGTCGATCTGCGGGTCGATGCCCTGCGAGAACAGGTTCATGCCCAGCGTCACCAGGTCGACGTTGCCGGTGCGCTCGCCCTGCCCGAACAGACAGCCCTCCACCCGGTCGGCGCCGGCCATCAGCGCCAGCTCGGCGGCGGCGACGGCGGTGCCGCGGTCGTTGTGCGGGTGCGTGGAGAGGCAGACGAACTCGCGGCGTGACAGGTTCCGCGACATCCACTCGAAGCGGTCGGCGTGTGTGGACGGCGTCGAGCGCTCGACGGTGGCCGGCAGGTTGAGGATGATCTCGCGACCCTCCTCCGGCTGCCACACGTCCATCACCGACTCGCAGACCTCCAGCGCGAAGTCCAGCTCGGTGTCGGTGAAGATCTCCGGGCTGTACTGGTAACCGAAGACGGTCCGGTCGTCCAACAGCTTCTCGGCGCACTTCAGCACCAGCCGGGTGCCGTCCACCGCGATGCCCCGCACCTCGTCCCGGCCGCCGCGGAACACCACGCGGCGGAAGGTGGGGGCGGTGGCGTTGTACAGGTGCACGGTCGCCCGGTGGGCGCCCACCAGCGACTCGACGGTCCGCTCGATCAGCTCCTCGCGCGCCTGGGTCAGCACGGAGATGGTGACGTCCTCGGGGATGGCGTCCTCTTCGATGATCGACCGCACGAAGTCGAAGTCGGTCTGTCCTGAGGAGGGGAAGCCGACCTCGATCTCCTTGTAGCCCATGCGTACCAGCAGGTCGAACATGGTGCGCTTGCGGGTGGGCGACATCGGGTCGATCAGGGCCTGGTTGCCGTCCCGCAGGTCGGTGGAGAGCCAGCGCGGCGCGGCGGTGATCCGGTTGTTCGGCCAGGTGCGGTCGGGGATGTCCACGGCCTCGAACGGGCGGTACCGGTGGACGGGCATACCGGAGGGCCGCTGGCGCACGGTCGCGTTGGTCAGGGGGGTGGGCTTACCGGTGACACTCATGTCGTTCGGGTCTCCTGCGCGGGATGACGGCTGATCGCTGGGAAACGGCCGACGGGCAGCGCCGAACTCCGCGGGGAGGGGGTCGGCCTGGTGACTACAGACCCTCGCCGCGGCGGCTAAGGAGAAGGATCCCGAAACGCATCGCCCGCCCAGCGTAACTCGCGCGGCGAGGCTGGCCACGCCCGTATCACCATCCGAGACGATCCCGCTGGCGCTCGGCCTTGGCCGCCGGCCCGACCGGGCGGCGCAGTCGCCGAGGTCGGCCTGCGGCCGTGTCGCGCCCACCCACCCAACCCTTGGTGGGTGGCCTCGCGCGGCACGGGCCGCGTGGTCCGGCGCGCAGTGCGGTGGCGGCGCGGCCGCCACCGCCCCGCGCGAAGCGCGCCAAAGGGGCGGGTGGGCGGGGAAACCCCGGCGCGGAGCGCCGGGCCGCGCACCGTGCTGCTACGGCACCACCCCCGCGAAGCGGACAAGGGCGGGCGGGTGGGGGAACCCCGCCGCGCGCAGCGCGGTCACGGCCCCCCGCGAAGCGGAAAGTCGCGGGTGGGTGGGGGAGAAGGCCCCGGTTCGTGGGTCAGGCGCGGCGGACCGCCAGGACGGCGGTGTCGTCGGCCAGCGTCCCGCCCGTGTGCCTCCGCACCGCCCGTTCCACGAGCGCCACCAGGTGGTCCGGCGACGACGCCGCCTCGGTGATCCGCGCCGCCAGGTGGTCCGCCAGTGGCAGGAACTCGCCGGACCTGTCGCGGGCCTCCGTCACCCCGTCCGTGACCAGCAGCAACGTCTCGCTCCGCTCGAACGGCACCCGCAGCACCGGCGGCAGCCCGACCGACGGCGCTTCCGCGCCGCCCGTGTCGGCGAGCGCGGTCAGGCCGAGCGGCGCGCCACTGCCCTCGGGCAGCTGCCGGACGCCGTCCCCGCCGATGGCCAGCGGCCCGGCGTGGCCGAAGTTCACCAGCTCCACCCAGCCCGTGTCGACCGCGGGGAACCCCACGAGCACCGCCGTGGCGAACCGGTCCTCCCGCTGGCCGAACCCCGCCGCGTACGCGTTCTCCCGCCGCATCCGGTCCTCAAGACGCTCCGCCACCGTGGCCAGCAGCCGCTCCTGGTACCCGGCCTCCCGGAAGGTGCCGAGCAGCGCCGCCGCCGCGTCCACCGCCGAGGTGCCCTTGCCCTGCACGTCGCCCAGCAGCACCCGGGCGCCGTAGGGCGACGGCTGGACGTCGAAGAAGTCGCCGCCGACCTGAGCGGCGCTGTCGGCCGCGAGGTAGGCGCTGGCCGTCCGCAGCCCGCCGGCCGTCGGCGGGATCGGCCGCAGCACCGCGAGCCGCGTCGCCTCGGCCGCGTTCTCCACGCTCGTCAGATGCCGGTAGGCGCGGCCCCGCAGCCAGCGGGAGCCCACGCCGAGCGCGCCACCCGCCACCACCAGCGCGAAGTCGCCCGGGCCCATCTGGTTCTGGTGCTCCCAGGACAGGTCGAGCAGCACATAGGCCGTCGGGGCGAGCACCGCGAAGATCACCGTGGCCGTCATCCCGCCGGTGGCCGACGCCACGATCGGCACGATCGCGAGCCAGGACACCACCCGGAAGTCGCCGGAGGCGTTCCAGTCGGCGGCCGCGATGATCACCAGCAGCGCCGCGGGCAGCAGCCAGGACACGTCCCGGCGCCCGATCCGCAGCGCCGGTTCGTCGGTGAACAGGGACCGGCCACGCCACCGGGAGGAAGAGCCGGGCCCGTCGGGTTTCACAGCTCCCACGATCCGGGAACCCGGTCGCCCCCGCACGGCGGCGGCGCCCGGCCGGTGGGCCAGAATGGCGGCATGAGCCTGTTCCGCGACGACGGCATCGTGCTGCGCACCCAGAAGCTGGGCGAGGCGGACCGGATCATCACCCTGCTCACCCGGGGGCAGGGCCGGGTGCGCGCGGTCGCGCGGGGCGTGCGCCGTACCAAGTCGAAGTTCGGGGCGCGCCTGGAGCCCTTCTCGCACGTCGACGTGCAGTTCTACGCGCGGGGTAGTGCGCTGGTCGGCCGCTCGCTGCCGCTGTGCACCCAGGCCGAGACCATCGCCCCCTACGGCCGGCACATCGTGTCCGACTACGCCCGCTACACGGCGGGCACGGCGATGCTGGAGACGGCGGAGCGGTTCACCGACCACGAGGGTGAGCCCAACGTCCAGCAGTACCTGCTGCTGGTCGGTGGCCTGCGTACGCTGGCCGCCGGGGCGCACGCCCCCGGGCTCGTGCTCGACGCCTTCCTGCTCCGCTCGCTGGCGGTCGGCGGTTACGCGCCGAGCTTCGAGGACTGCGCCAAGTGCGGCCTCCCCGGGCCGAATCGGTTCTTCTCGCTCGCCGCCGGGGGCTCGGTGTGCGGCGACTGCCGGGTGCCGGGCAGCGTGGTGCCGTCGCCCGAGGCGCTGCGGCTGCTCGGGGCGCTGCTCACCGGGGACTGGGAGACGGCCGACCGCGCCGAGGCCCGCCACGTGCGGGAGGGCAGCGGGCTCGTCTCGGCCTATCTGCACTGGCATCTGGAGCGGGGACTGCGCTCGCTGAGATTCGTGGAGAAGGGCTGAGCGGCGATACCCTCGGCTGCCAGGAACGCACCGACGTTACGGAGTCCCCTATGGCTGCCCGCGGAATCCTGTCGTCCAGGCGGCGTCGCGAGTACCGCGCCCCCGACCCGCACCCGTCCGGCGCCCAGCCGCCCAAGCTGCCGGGCGAGCTGATCCCGCGGCACGTCGCCGTGGTGATGGACGGGAACGGCCGTTGGGCGAAGCAGCGCGGTCTGCCTCGTACCGAGGGGCACAAGCGGGGCGAGGCGGTCGTCCTCGACGTGGTCAAGGGCTGCCTGGAGCTGGGTGTCCGCAACCTGTCGCTGTACGCCTTCTCCACGGAGAACTGGAAGCGCTCCCCGGAGGAGGTGCGGTTCCTGATGGGCTTCAACCGGGACGTCATCGACCGCCGCACCGAGGAGCTCGACGCGCTCGGCGTGCGCATCAGGTGGGCGGGGCGCGAGCCGCGGCTGTGGAAGTCGGTGGTCCGCAAGCTCCAGGACGCCGAGGAGCGCACCAGGGACAACGACGCGATGACGCTCTACATGTGCGTCAACTACGGCGGGCGCGCCGAGATCGCGGACGCGGCCGCCCGGCTCGCGGAGGACGTGCGGGCCGGCCGGATATCGCCGGAGAAGGTCAACGAGCGCACGCTCGGCCAGTACCTGTACTTCCCCGACATGCCGGACGTGGACCTGTTCCTGCGGCCGTCGGGCGAGCAGCGCACGTCGAACTACCTGATCTGGCAGAGCGCCTACGCGGAGATGGTCTACCAGGACGTGCTCTGGCCGGACTTCGACCGGCGCAACCTGTGGGACGCGTGCGTCGAGTACGCCTCGCGGGACCGGCGGTTCGGTGGCGCGCTGCCCAACGAGGTCCCCGCCCAGGCGCGGTGACGCCGGGCCCGGTGGGCCTTCTGTTTCTATTGTGTACATGTCACGCTGAGGTCGTCCTTACTCGACGATGCCTTCGAGAGGCGAACCTTGACGCGACGATGGTTACGAAGACGAGGGCTGCGCGGCGCGGGGGTCGTGCTGACCGCGAGCCTGATCCTGCCGCTCGGCGTGCTCCTCACGGGCCCGGCGCCCGCCGCCGCGGCGCCGACACACGAGCCGGCGCCCGGTGGCGAGCGGTGGCAGACCCAGGAGCCACTGGCCGAGGCCGGCACTCTCGACCCACGCCAGCGTGAGCTGGCCGCGCAGGCCTTCCCCGGCGCGGGCGCCCCGGCGCCCGCCGGCGAGTTCACGCTCACCGCGGGCAGCGACCTCAGCGGGCGCATAGCCGACCTGACCGCCTCGCTGCCCCGGCAGGGCGTGCAGAACCTGCTGGCCCAGGCCAACCGCGACCTGGGCGGCGGCGGGGAGTGCGCCGACCCGTTCGGCGGCGGGGACGCGACCTCGCCGAGCGACCCGACCCCCAAGCCGCCGCTGGAGCCGGACACCGTCCGCTGCTTCGACGAGGACGACTCGCTCGGCCAGGAGTGGATACCCCAGGGGCTGACCGGGGTCTCCGACGCCCAGCAGGACGAGGCGTGGGGAACAGCCACCGGAACGCTCCTGACCGGCTGGTACGACAACTACAACCCCGGGCGCGACGCGGCGGGCAACTGCTCGGCCTCGACCTCCGGGCTCTGCTTCGAGAAGGGCGTCCGGGTCACCTTCGCGGACCCCGCCGCCGGCACCTACCGGCACGTTCTGCTGGTGTGGCCGTACTACAACTCCGGCGGGAACATCACCTACGAGCCCATCCACTCCAGCGGCGGACAGACCGGCATCCACGCCGGCGGCATCGTCTGGTACGGCAACTACCTCTACGTCGCCGACACCTACAACGGCATCCGCGTCTTCGACATGCGGTACGTCTTCGACCTCAACCCCGACCAGGACGCCGCCACCGACGACCCCACCCCGGACGGCCTCAGCAGCGACGTGGGGGACGGCCGGCGGGTCGGGCGGCAGAACAACGTCTGGTACGGCCACGGCTACCGCTACGTGATGCCGCAGGTCGCCACCTGGCGGTACACCGCCACCCAGTACAACGACGGCTCGGCCTGCTACGACGTCGGCGCCCCCAAGGCGTCGTACCTCTCCCTCGACCGCAGCGGCGTCGACCACCTGGTGGTGGGGGAGTACTGCTCGACCACCTCCGCCCAGCCGTCGACCGGACGCGTGGGCGCCTGGCCGATCGCCGAACTCGAACGCCGCTCGGGCACCGTGCCGGCCACGGCCGGCTCGACCTGGTTCCTGCCCGTGCACCAGGCGCAGGGGGTGGCACGGTACGAGGGTCGGTACTACGTCAACCAGAGCCACCGCTACAGCAACGGCAGCCTGTGGCGGGCCACCGTCACCAGCGGCCGGCTCGGCCTGGCGGGCGGCGAGATCCGCACCGCCGTCGGCCCGGAGGACCTCTACCTCGAACACGGCGCGACCACCGGGAACCCGCCCCGCCTGTGGTCGGTCTCCGAGCACCGCGCCGACATCGACGACCCCTCGTGCCGCAACAGCACTCCCTGCGGGCGCGTGCTCTACGCGCATCGACTCGACGCCGTCGGGGCCCAGCCCTGACGGCTCCCGGCCGGACTCGCTACCCGCGAGCCGCCTGGGAGGCGCCGCCGCGCGACCGCGCGGCGGCGCAGTCGCCGCAGGTGCCGAAGATCTCCACGGTGTGGCGGACGTCGACGAAGCCGTGCTCCTGCGCGACGGTGTCCGCCCACTTCTCCACCGCCGGGCCCTCCACCTCCACGGCCTTGCCGCAGGACCTGCACACCAGATGGTGGTGGTGGTCGTCGGTGCTGCACCGGCGGTAGACGGACTCGCCGTCGCTGGTGCGCAGGACATCGACCTCGCCCGCGTCGGCGAGCGACTGGAGGGTGCGGTAGACGGTGGTGAGACCGACGGAGGCGCCCCGGTGCTTGAGCATGTCGTGCAGCTCCTGGGCGCTGCGGAACTCGTCGACCTCCGCGAGCGCGGCGGCGACGGCCGCCCGCTGACGCGTCGAACGGCCACGCACCGGCGGTCCTGACGTCTCCACGAGTCCTCCCTGGGTCGGCGTGCTGCTGCCCTCACCGGTCCTGCGTGGCCAGGGTAGCCGCTTTCCCGGGGCTCACGGACGGGCGGCCGGCACGGTCGCCGGCGCCGGCGCCTGCGCGGGGAGTGCGCGCCGGGCGCGCCGCCTGGCCAGCGGCAACGCGAGCAGCGAGGCCAGCGCGAACAGGCCGAGCGCGATCAGCACGATGGTGGCGCCGGGCGGCACGTCGGCGTAGTACGAGGTGACCGTGCCGGACACCGACACCAGCACGCCGAAGCAGATCGCCGCCGCGAGCGTCACCGCGAAGCCCCTGGTGGCCTGCTGGGCGGCCACCACCGGGATCACCATCAACGCGCTGACCAGCAGCAGCCCCACCACCCGCATGGCCACCGTCACGGTGGCGGCCGCGGTCACGGCCAGCAGCAGGTTGAGCGCCCGCACCGGCAGCCCGGTCACCCGCGCGAACTCCTCGTCCTGGCAGACCGCGAACAGCTGGCGGCGCAGCCCCAGCGAGATCAGCAGCACGAAGGCGGAGAGCCACAGGATGGCGGTGATGTCCTCGGGCGAGACGGTGGTGACCGAGCCCCACAGGTAGGAGGTGAGGTTGGCGGTCGAGCCGCCGGGCGCCAGGTTGATGATCATGACGCCTCCGGCCATGCCGCCGTAGAAGAGCATGGCGAGCGCGACGTCCCCGCGCGCCCGCCCCGACGAGCGCAGCAGCTCCATGCCGACCGCGCCGACAGCCGAGACGGCCACCGCCATCCACACCGGGTTGGCGTTGAACAGGAAACCGAGCGCCACACCGGTCAGCGCCACGTGCCCGATGCCGTCGCCCATCAGCGCCTGCCGGCGCTGCACCAGATAGATCCCGACGGCGGGCGCGGCCGCGCCGATCAGCAGGGCGGCGAGCAGCGCCCGCTGCATGAAGGGGTAGTCGAGGACTTCGAACATCACAGGATCCCGGTCTGCAGCGCGGACGTCCCGCGCGCGTCGATGGCGTCGTGGGGGTGGCAGGCCGGCTCCTCGGGCAGCGCCCCGTCCGCCCCGCCGCCACCGGGTCGGTCCACCGTGCGCTCGACCCGGCCGTGCGCCAGCACCACCGCCCGGTCGATCAGCGGCCGCAGCGGTCCGAGCTCGTGCAGCACCAGCAGCACCGCGGCCCCGCCGGCCAACTGGCCGCGCAGCGTCTCGGCCAGCACCGCCTGGCTGGCCAGGTCGACGCCGGCCAGCGGCTCGTCCATCACCAGCAGCTCGGGCTCGCCGGCCAGCGCGCGGGCGATGAGGACCCGCTGGTGCTGGCCACCGGAGAGCGCGTCCACCGAGTCCCCGGCGTGGTCGGCGAGCCCCACCAGGTCGATGGCCCGGTCGACGGCGGCCCGGTCGGCCCGGCCGAGCGGACGCAGCCCGCGCCTGGCGAGCCGGCCGGACGAGACGACCTCCCGCACGGTGGCGGGCACCCCGCCGGCGGCCGTGGAGCGCTGCGGCACATAGCCGAGGCGCCGCCAGTCGCGGAAGCGGTGCACGGGGGTGCCGAACAGGGTCAGCTCGCCGCCGGTGACCGGCACCTGCCCCACGGTGGCCCGCACGGCGGTGGACTTGCCCGAGCCGTTGGCACCGAGCAGCGCCACCACCTCGCCGGGCCGCACGGTCAGGTCGACGCCGCGCAGCACGGGCCGACCGCCGAGCTCGGCGGTCACGCCGGTCAGGGATATGACGGGCTCCATGGCCTTCACGTCTCCTAGCGCGCGCCCAGTGCCTGTTGGAGGGCCGCGAGGTTGGCGCGCATCACCTCGAGGTAGTCAGCGCCGGGGGAGTCGTCGGTGATTCCCTCGACCGGATCCAGCACGGCCGTTTCGAGCCCGAGGTCGTCGGCGAGGGTGCGTGCCGTCTCGTCGCTGACCAGCGTCTCGAAGAACACCGTGGTCACACCGTCCTCGCGGGCGATCTCCTGCAGGTCGCGCATCCGGGCGGCGCTGGGCTCGGACTCGGGGTCGATCCCGGTGATGGCCTCCTCGTGCAGCTCGTAGCGCTCGGCGAGGTAGCCGAAGGCGGCGTGCGTGGTGATGAAGGTCCGGGACGGCGCGTCCAGCAGACCGGCGGCGAACTCCTCGTCCAGCGCCTGCAGTTCCCCGACGAGCTGCTCCGTGTTCCGGGCGTAGTCGGCGGCGTGGTCCGGGTCGGCCTCGGCCAGCGCGTCGCCGACGCCCTCGGCCACCTCGGCGTAGCGCACCGGGTCGAGCCAGATGTGCGGGTCGCCGCCCTCGTGGTCGTGGTCGTGCCCGTCGCCCTCCTCGGCGTGCCCCTCGTCGGCGTGGTCCTCGCCGTCCACCTCGTCCCCGTGGGTCTCCAGCGTGGTGAAGGAGGTGGCCTCGGCGACGTGCTCGACGCCCGACTGCTCGACGGCCTCGTCGACGGCCGGCTGGAGACCCTGGAGGTAGACCACCAGGTCCGCCTCGCTGAGCCGCGCGGTCTCCCGGGGGCTCAGGTCGAGATCGTGCGGCTCGACGCCCGGCTCGGTGAGGGTGGAGACGGAGACGTGCTCGCCGCCGATGCGCTCGGCCAGGAACTCCATGGGATAGAACGACGCGACCACGTCGAGGCCGCCGCCCTCACCGCCCCCGCCCCCGCCCTCGTCACCCGAGCCGCAGGCGGACAACGCCAGCAGGCCCAGGGTCGCGACGCCGGCGAGCGGCATTCGGGATATTCGGGAACGGGAACGGCGGGCGCCAGGACTTGCGGTCATGACAGCCATTTTCAAGTTATATGGAAACCATTGTCAACTGAAGATGCCGGGATGTGACCGTCGCCTCGCCCGCACCGCCGGGCCCGAGCCACCCTCCTTCCCCAGCCCCTTACCGATTTGCTGCCGCCCCCTCGACGGCCGGTAACCTGAGGCAATTCCATCTCGTCCTTCGTCCCGAAGAGAGCACCGTGGCCGCCGACAAGATCGACACCATCGTCAGCCTCAGCAAGCGCCGTGGCTTCGTCTATCCCTGCAGCGAGATCTACGGCGGTCAGCGCGCCGCCTGGGACTACGGACCCCTGGGCGTCGAACTGAAGGAGAACGTCAAGCGGCAGTGGTGGCGGGCCATGGTCACCTCGCGCGACGACGTCGTGGGCATCGACTCCTCGGTCATCCTCGCCACCGAGGTCTGGGAGGCGTCGGGCCACGTCGCCACCTTCACCGACCCGCTGACCGAGTGCACCTCCTGCCACAAGCGCTTCCGCGCCGACCACCTGGAAGAGGCGTACGAGGAGAAGCACGGGCACGTTCCGGCCAACGGCCTGGCCGACATCAACTGCCCCAACTGCGGTAACAAGGGCGGCTTCACCGAGCCCAAGCAGTTCTCCGGACTGCTCGCCACCCACCTCGGCCCCACCCAGGACACCGGCTCGGTCGCCTACCTGCGCCCCGAGACCGCCCAGGGCATCTTCACCAACTTCGCCCAGGTGCAGCAGACCTCGCGCCGCAAGCCGCCGTTCGGCATCGCGCAGATGGGCAAGTCCTTCCGGAACGAGATCACCCCCGGCAACTTCATCTTCCGCACCCGCGAGTTCGAGCAGATGGAGATGGAGTTCTTCGTCAAGCCCGGCGAGGACGAGCACTGGCACGGCTACTGGATGGAGCAGCGCTGGAACTGGTACCGCGACCTCGGCCTCTCCGAGGAGAACATGCGCTGGTACGAGCACCCCAAGGAGAAGCTCTCCCACTACTCCAAGCGCACCGCCGACATCGAGTACCGCTTCCAGTTCGGCGGCTCCGAGTGGGGTGAGCTGGAGGGCGTCGCCAACCGCACCGACTACGACCTCACCTCCCACTCCAAGGCCTCCGGCCAGGACCTGAGCTACTTCGACCAGGAGGCCGGCGAGCGCTGGACCCCCTACGTCATCGAGCCGGCCGCCGGCGTCGGCCGCACCATGCTGGCCTTCATGCTCGACGCCTACCGCGAGGACGAGGCGCCCAACGCCAAGGGCAAGATGGAGAAGCGGGTCGTCATGGCCCTCGACCCCCGCCTCGCCCCCGTCAAGGTCGCGGTCCTCCCGCTCTCCCGCAACCCGCAGCTCTCCCCGAAGGCCAAGGACCTGGCCACGGCGCTGCGCAGGCACTGGAACATCGAGTTCGACGACGCCGGCGCGATCGGCCGCCGCTACCGCCGCCAGGACGAGATCGGCACCCCCTTCTGCGTCACCGTCGACTTCGACACCCTCGAGGACAACGCCGTCACGGTGCGGGAGCGTGACTCCATGAAGCAGGAGCGCGTCTCCCTCGACCAGGTCGAGTCCTACCTGGCCGGCCGCCTCATCGGCTGCTGACCTTCTCCTCTGCCGCCGTTGGGGGCGCGGGCCTGGCCCGCGCCCCCAACGCGTGCGTCACGCCTCCCAGTCGGCGGTGTCGAGCTCACACTCGAACGGGGCGGGGATGTCGACCCTGTCGCCGAACTTGATCTCGGTGTGCCGCTCGTAGCCCTTCTCGCCGGGCGAGGAGTACACGGTGACGGTCGCCTCGAGCATGTCCACCAGCACGTAGACCGGCACGCCGGCCTTGCCGTAGCGCTCGACCTTGTCCGCGCGGTCCACGGACGCGGTGGCCGTCGAGGTCAGCTCGGCCACCAGCGACAGCGCATCTCCCGGCAGCCTGGTGCTGTCGATGTTGGTCGCCTGCTCATCCGACACGTGGACATCGGGCCCGAACGCCCGGCTCTGTCCCGGGAACTCGAACAGAAAGGGAGCCGTGTCGACCACGTGTCCCTCGGGCTCGTGCCCCGTCAGCTGCCGAACGATGCTCCGCATGATGGGGCGGTAGGTGCCCTTGGACCACGGCGACACGAAGATGCCTTCCCCGACGATTTCCGCCCGGTAGCCATCGGGCACATCCAACCCCTCCAGCACGCCGCACAGTTCCTCGAACTGGGTGCGGCGAGTGGGCCGTATGGTCTTTGGTCGCTCCATCATCAATGTCATGATGCGCCTCCTTCGGCGGCTTATCCAGTAGTACGCACAGTGTGTGGGTGACTACTGACAGCCCCGGACGACGAGATCGCGGAGGGCCGTGAAGTCCGCCTCGGCGCTCGGGCGGGCCCAGTCGGCGGCGTAGGAGGGCTTGTGGAAGGGGTACGTGGCCTGGAAGACGGCGCGGGCCAGCGTGCGGGCGTCCGGCGGGCCCGGCGCGAAGGCGCCCTCGGACCTGCCGTCCTCGACGATCCGCGTGAGCTGACCGACCAGCTCCGCCACGTGCTCGGCCACCACCCCGCTCACCTCGGTGACCAGCACCTGGTAGGTGGCGAACAGCTCGGGATCGTCGAACGCCTTCCGCCGCTTGGCGTGGAACAGCACGGTGAGCCAGTCGGCCATCCGCCGCGCCGCAGGACCGGGGCCGGCGGCCAGCGGCTCCAGCAGGGTCGTGGTGTGGTCGAGCCAGCGCTTGGTGACCGCCTCGCGCAGCGCCGTCTTGGTGCGGAAGTGCCGGTAGACCGAGCCGTGGCTGACCCCGAGGGCCCGCGCCACGTCCACCACGGTGGCCTTCGCCGGCCCGTAGCGCCGCAGCACGTCCTCGGTCGCCGCCAGGATGCGCTCGGGGGTCAGCGCCTCGGTCATCCCGTCGTCCCCCGCATCCGCATGGCCCTCGCCCGCTACTTCTCGCTGTCCAACATGGCCATCTGCGCCGCGTCGTACCGCTCGCCGCGGGCGGCGTCCGCCGGCACGGCACGCTCGATCGCGGCCAGATCGTCCGCGTCGAGGGTAACGGCAGGCGCGCCCAGCGCCTCACCGAGCCGCTCCCTGGTGCGGGCCCCGACCAGCGGCACGATGTCCTCGCCGCGCGCCAGCACCCAGGCGATGGCCAACTGCGCCACGCTCACCCCGTGGTCGTTCGCGATCTCCCGTAGCGTCTCCACCAGGCCGAGGTTGTGCTTCAGGTTCTCGCCGCTGAAGCGCGGGCTGCGGCTGCGGAAGTCGTCGGCGGCCGTGCCGCGGTCCGCCGTCCAGTGCCCGCTGATGAGCCCGCGGGACAGCACGCCGTAGGCGGTGACGCCGATGCCGAGCTCCCTGAGCGTCGGCAGGATCTCGCGCTCGATGCCGCGCGAGATCAGCGAGTACTCGATCTGTAGGTCGGAGATGGGCGCGGTGGCGGCGGCCCGGCGGACGGTGTCGGCGCCGGCCTCCGACAGGCCGATGTACCGCACGTGCCCCGCGTCCACCAGCTCGCTGATCGCGCCCACCGTCTCCTCGATGGGCACGGCCGGGTCGACGCGGGCGATCCGGTAGACGTCGATGTGGTCGAGGCCGAGCCGCTGGAGCGAGTAGGCGGCGAAGTTCTTCACCGCCGCCGGCCGGCCGTCGTAGCCGAGGAAGTCGCCCTCGACCGCGCGCAGCGCGCCGAACTTGACGCTGGTCAGCGCCCGCTCGCGGGCCGCGGCCGGCGCGGTGCGCAGCGCCTCGCCGATCAGCAGCTCGTTGTGGCCCATGCCGTAGAAGTCGCCGGTGTCCAGCAGGGTGATGCCGGCGTCGAGGGCGGCGTGGATGGTGGCGATCGACTCGTCCCGGTCGGCGGGCCCGTAGAGCGCGGACATGCCCATGCAGCCGAGGCCGAGCGCGGAGACCTCCGGGCCCGCCGTCCCGAGACGGCGGACCGGAAGCGTCGAAGCGGAGGGAGAAGGAGGAGGTGTCATAGGGCGAGGATGACCTATTGGGTGACAGATTTCAATATCTGTCACCCGTTCGGCAGTCGCGGGCTGAGTACGAGCACCGCCAGCGCCGCCGCCAACTGGGCGCACAGCGTCACGGCCAGCGCGTCGCCCATCCCCGCCGAGTCCACCAGCGCCAGGAACAACGCGCCGAGCAGCGCCACGCCGAGCGCGCCCCCGGCCTGCGAGGCCGTCGTCAGCACCCCACCCGCGACGCCCACCCGCTCGGCCGGCACATCGGTCAGCACGAGCCGCATCAGCGTGGGCATCTGCAGCCCCTGCCCGAAGCCGGACACCAGCAGCCCGGGCGCCAGCACGAGGAAGCCGAGCTCCGGCCAGCCGGTCCACACGGTCAGCGCCAGCGCGCCGATGCCCACCGCCTGGACCGCGGCCCCCGTCGCCACCAGGCGCGGGCCGCCGTGCCGCGCCGCCAGCCGCGGCCCCAGCAGCGAGGCCACCAGGAACGCCGTCGCGTACGGCGCCAGCGTCAGCCCCGCACGCACCGGGCTGAAGGCCAGACCGTCCTGGAAGGCCACCGCCGTCGCGTACAAGAAGCCGCAGAAGCCGCCCACGCACAGCGCCAGCGGCGGCAGCGCGCGCCGCATCCCCACCATGCGCAGCAGGCTCGGCGGCAGCAGCGGCACCCGGGTCCCCGACCGTTCGGCCCGCCGCTCCACCCCGTAGAACGCCACCGCCGCGGCGGGCGCCAGCGCCAGTGACACCCAGGTCCACAGCGGCCACCCGGTGGCCCGCCCCTCGGTCAACGGCAGCAGTAGCGCAAGCAGCGCCACGGCGAGCAGCAGCGTGCCCGGCACGTCCAGCGACGCCGGTCGCGGTGACCTGGTCTCCGGCAGCCGCCGCGCGAGCCAGAGGCCGACCACCACCACCGGCACGTTGACCAGGAAGATCAGCCGCCATCCTGTGCCGGCCAGGTCGGCCCAGACCAGCAGACCGCCCAGGATCTGGCCGGACACCATGGCGAGCCCGGCCGCGGCGCCGAAGACGCTCAACGCCCGGGCCCGCCGCTCGCCCGTCATGGTGGCCTGGATGGTGGCCAGCGTCTGCGGAGCCATCAGCGCCGCCGTCGCCGCCTGCGCGACCCGCGCCGCCACCAGGGACCAGGCGTCGGGCGCCAGCCCGCAGGCCAGCGAGGTCAGGCCGAAGCCGGCCAGCCCGACCATGAAGAGCCGGCGCCGGCCGAAGGTGTCCCCGAGCCGGCCGCCGAGCACCAGCAGCACGGCGTACCCGACGCCGTAGCCGGCCACCACCAGTTCCAGCAGCGCCGGGCCCGCGTCCAGGTCGCGGTCGATCGTCGGCAGGGCGACGTTGACGATGAAGAAGTCGAGCTGCGGCAGGGCGGTGCCGAGCAGCACGGTGAGGAGGCCGAGCGTGCTGAGCGAGCCCGCCCGCACCGCCGTCGGGGTCGCCGCGGGGCGTGCCGGGGGTCGTCGTGTTGCCGTGGATTGCGTCACGACTCCAGGCTGCGCCCGCCCCCAGACGGGTACCAGAGCGTTCTTATCCTGGTATCAGCACTAACTGGAAACGGTCTCGGCCGGTGGCATCCTGGGACCATGGCCACCGCCCAGGACACCACGCAGGCCCCCGTCCCCGCGGCGGCGGCGAACGACTCCAGCGTCCGCCGCCGTGAGCTCGCCGCCTTCCTGCGCAGCCGCCGCGAGCGGATCGCCCCCGAGCGGGTCGGGCTTTCCCGGGGCAGGCGCCGCCGCACGCCCGGGCTGCGCCGCGAGGAGGTCGCCCAGCTCTCCAGCGTCGGCGTCACCTGGTACACCTGGCTCGAACAGGCCCGCGACATCCAGGTCTCGGCCAGCGTGCTGGACGCCATCGCCCGCACCCTGCTGCTCGACGCCAACGAGCGCGCCCACCTCTACACCCTCGCCGGCGTCCCCGACCCCATGCCGGGCACCGAGCCCGACACCGTCCCGCCCGCGCTCCGTGAGATGCTGCGCCAACTCGAGCCCATCCCGGCCTGCGTGCAGAACGGCCGCTACGACCTCCTCGCGTACAACCGCGTCTACGGCCGGCTGCTGTGCGACCTGGACGCCCTCCCGCCGGAGGACCACAACTGCATGTGGCTGGCGTTCACCAACCCCGGCTGGTACTCGGCGCTGGTCGACCGGGACGAGACGATCCGGCTGATGGCCGCCAACTTCCGGGCCGCCATGGCAGAGCACATCGCGGAACCCGCCTGGAAGACCATGCTCAGGCGGCTCCAGCGCGAGTCGCCCGAGTTCCGTGAGCTGTGGGAGCGGCATGAGGTGCTGCAGGGCGTGAGCCCCAAGGTCAAGCGGTTCCGCAACGACCACGTCGGGCTGCTCCACCTGAACGGCACCCGGCTGTGGCTGGCCCCGCAGAGCGGCGCCCGGCTCGTCGCCTACGTCCCCGCCGACGAGGAGTCCCGCGAGCGCCTGTACCGCCTCCACGCCCTGGTCACCGGCGAGGAGGCGGTCCGCTGATGCGGGAGAATGGTGGGATGACGCTCCAGATCGGCCCGCACACGGTGGACCCGCCCGTGGTGCTCGCGCCCATGGCCGGGATCACCAACGCGCCCTTCCGTTCGCTGTGCCGCGAGTTCGCCGGCGGGCGCGGTCTTTTCGTCAGCGAGATGATCACCAGCCGGGCGCTGGTGGAGCGCAACGACAAGACCATGCGGCTCATCCACTTCGACGACTCGGAGAAGCCGCGCTCCATCCAGCTCTACGGCGTCGACCCCGAGACGGTCGGCCGGGCGGTGCGCATGATCGCCGACGAGGACCTGGCCGACCACGTCGACCTCAACTTCGGCTGCCCCGTTCCCAAGGTCACCCGGCGCGGCGGCGGTTCCGCGCTGCCGTACAAGCGCCCGTTGCTGCGGGCCATCCTGCGCGCCGCCGTCGGCAACGCGGGCGGCCTCCCGGTCACGATGAAGATGCGCAAGGGCATCGACGACGACCACCTCACCTACCTGGACGCGGGCCGGATCGCGGTCGAGGAGGGCGTGACCGCCATCGCCCTGCACGGCAGGACGGCCGCCCAGCACTACGGCGGCACGGCCGATTGGCCGGCGATCGCCAGGCTCAAGGAGGCGGTGCCGGAGATCCCGGTGCTGGGCAACGGCGACATCTGGTCGGCGGACGACGCGGTGCGGATGATGCGCGAGACCGGCTGCGACGGCGTGGTCGTCGGCCGCGGCTGCCTGGGCCGGCCGTGGCTCTTCGCCGACCTCGTCGGGGCGCTCGCGGCCGACGGCACGGGCGGCCCGCCGGCGCGCCCCGCGCTCCGTGAGGTCGCCGACGTGATGCTGCGGCACGCGCGGCTGCTGGGCGAGTGGTTGGGCGACGAGTCGCGTGGCGTCATCGACTTCCGTAAGCACGTCGCCTGGTACACCAAGGGCTTCTCCGTCGGTGCGACCCTGCGCAACCGGCTGGCCGTCACGGCCTCGCTCGCGGAACTCTCCGACCTGCTGGGAGAGTTGGACCTCGACCAGCCGTGGCCCGCCGGCGCGGACGGCCCACGCGGCCGCACCTCGGCGAAGAACCGCGTCGCACTGCCGGACGGCTGGCTCGCCGACCCGTGGGACGCGTCGGCCGTGAGCTGCGAGGCGGAATCCGCGACCTCGGGCGGTTGAGGTTCCGCTGCGCGCTCGGCGTTGGCCGCGCGTGCCCACCTGCCCCTGGGCAGGTGGCCTCGCGCGGCAGGGTCGCGTGGCCCGGCGGCGCAGCCGCCGCGGGACCCGGCCCCGCCGTACCGCTCACCGCGCGCAGCGCGGTTCGGCCCGCCCCGCGCGGAGCGGCCACCCCGCCCCACCCCGCGCGCAGCGTGGGAAAGGGCGGGTGGGTGGGGCAAAACCCGGCGCGCAGCGCCACGGCGGCACCCGGCGGCCGGGCCGCCGCAGGCCGCGCGCCGCACGGCGCGCCCCCGCACCCCACCCCGCGCGGAGCGCGAGGGGCGCGCCGCGTGGGTTACGGGACCTTCGGACCGCTCAGGCCGGCAGGCCGCAGCGCTGAGGTCAGTGCGAACGGCGTCGCCGCCGCCCACGCCTGTGGTGTGCACGCGTGGGGGTAGGGGATCGGCGCCGGATGCAGGTCGCGCGGGTAGCCGGCGACCGCCTCCGGGAGGTGGAAGGACGTGGCCGCGGCCAGGTCGAGCACGCCGCGGGCGACGGTCTCCGCCTCCACCCGCAGTCCGTACCGTGCGAGGCCGAGCGCCGCGATCGCGCTGTCGTGGGGCCAGACGCAGCCCCGGTGGTAGGAGAGCGGGTGGTACGCCGCCTGGTCGGCGGCCAGCGTGCGGATGCCCCAGCCGGTGAAGAAGTCGGGGGCCAGCAGGCGGCGGCCCACGGCGCGGCCGCGTTCCCGGTCGAGGATGCCGGTCCAGAGCAGGTGGCCGGCGTCCGAGGCGAGCGCGTCGACGCGTCGGCCGGCGCCGTCCAGTGCCAGGGCGGGGAAGTCCCGGTCCGGCAGCCAGAAGTCGCGGGCGAAGCGGGCCCGCAGCCCCTCGGCCGCGTCGTCGAGCAGGTCGGCGTAGGGCGCGTCGTCCCAGGCGGTGCGGGCGAGCCCGGCCGTCCCGCGGAGCGCCGCGTAGGCGTAGCCCTGGGCGACGGCGGCCGTGATCTCGCCCTTGGCCGGGGTGCCGTCCGCGTGGCAGATGGAGCCAGGGGAGTCCTTCCAGCTCTGGTTGGCGAGCCCGCCCTGGTCGGCGTGGTAGACGAGGTAGCCGCCGTCGGCGAGCCCGCCGTGCTGGAACATCCACTCGACGGCGGCCCTGGCGTGCCGTTCGAGGCGGCGGGCCAGTTTCTCCTCGCCCGTGGTCTCCGCGTGCGCGCCGAGCAGCATGAGGAACAGCGGTGTCGAGTCGACCGCGCCGAAGTAGCGGCCGTACGGCACCTGTTCGAAGTGGGCGAGTTCCCCGTGGCGCAGTTCGTGGACGATCTTGCCGGGCTCGGCGATCCGTTCCGGGTCCGCGCCGGTCGCCTGGGTGGCGGCCAGCGCCAGCAGGGTGGCGACGGCCAGTTCCGGCCTGGCGTGCAGGGTGAACAGCGAGGTGACGAGCGCGTGCCGGCCGAGCAGGGTCAGGAACCACGGCACGCCGGCCGCCGGCACCCGCAGCGCCTCGCCGTCCGGTCCTGTGGCCGGGACGAGGAGGCAGGCCAGGTCGGCGAGGCCCTGCTCGCAGGCGGTCGCCAACTCGGGCCAGTCTTCGGGGATCGGCACGCCGGCGGTGCCGCCGGTGCCCAACTCCCCGGCTGGCGTGGGGAGGACGGGGTCGGGCTCGGGCGCGCCGTGCGGGTGGGCGTCCACCCGGAGCGCCAACTCGGTGCTGCCGTGGGCCGGCAGTTCGATCCGCCAGCGTAGCCGCCGGGCTCCGCTGCCGGTTTCCTCCACCGCGTCGGGCGCGGGCGACGCGGTGACGACGGTGCGGGCGTGCCACTCGCGCCGCCGGTAGCCGAACTCGACGCCGTCCGGGTGGAGTTCCCTGGTGCGCACGGCGTGTGGCTTCTCGTACCAGCGGTGGTCGGAGCGCAGCTCGAACTGGTCGGCGAAGTCGGCGTCGACGGTCAGCGCCAGCACGGCGGTCGTGGGCTCGCCGCGGTTGCTGCCGATCCTGATCCGCTCGCTGAGCCCGCCGGCCCGCACGGTCTGCTCGCGGAAGACCGTCAGCGCGGGCGCGTCGGCCCGGCCGCCGGGCGGCGTCGAGACGGAGCTGGCCGTGGCGCCCCGGCCGGCGGTCGCGGGCACCAGGACGGTCGGGGTGCCGCCGTCGACGGTGAGCTGCCAGCGGCTCAGGTGGCGTGCGTCGCGGGCGAAGAGGCCGTCCGGCCGGGCGCCGCGTTCGCCGGTGATGTCCCCGGACGGCCCGACCGCGGCGAAGGTGCCGTCCC
The DNA here is from genome assembly GCF_042722465.1 of Streptomyces sp. NPDC127098. Lineage (NCBI taxonomy): Bacteria > Bacillati > Actinomycetota > Actinomycetes > Kitasatosporales > Streptomycetaceae > Streptomyces > Streptomyces sp. NPDC127098. The sequence goes on along the minus strand of NZ_JBHXFJ010000046.1, from coordinate 32,798 downwards.
GGACGAGCAGGCAGTGGTGCGTTGTGAGCACTGCGATCCCCTGAGGTCTGTGGGATGTCTTCGGTGTCCCCGGGCGGGAGGGACGTCACCCATGCGACGACGCCTCCTGGGCCACGAGCGGTTCGGTGAGCGGTTCCATGAGCAGATCGACGGTGAGGGCGGCCGTCCAGCTGAAGTCCTGGCTGCCGCGTGCCTCGCCGGTGAACGGGTCGACGTACTCGGCGAAGCCGGTGGCGGTGGCGGCGCTCAGCGCCTCGGCCCGCAACGCGTCGGCCCGCTCCGTGGCGCCGTGCTGGCGCAGGCCGCGCTCCAGCAGCCAGTTGATGTTGAACCAGGCGGGGCCGCGCCAGTAGCGCGCGGGGTCGAACGAGGCGCCCGTCAGGTCGTAGCTCGGTGCGAGGCGGCAGGCACCGCCGAGGCCGAAGTGCTCACCGGTGGCGGTGCGCACCAGCGTGTCGGCGATGTCCTCCGGCAGCTCGGGGAGGATCAGCGGGATGAGGCCGCTGACGCCGCGCTCGGGGATGGGCTCGCCGGCGATCACGTCGTGGCAGAGGAACATGCCGGCGTCCGGGTTCCACAGGCGCTTCAGCATGCTGGTGGTGAGCTCCTCGGCGCGGACCAGGTGGTCGGCCGGGTCGGCGCCGACGGCGGTGGCGATCCGGGCCAGCGCGTGCTCGGAGACGATCAGCAGGGCGTTGAGCGCGGGGTCCTCGACGGCGAACGGGTGCGCGTCGGCGTCGTCCGCGTAGCCGCGGTCGCGGTAGGTCTCGGCGAGCCGCACGTAGCGGCCGTAGTCGAGGTCGGTGGGGCGGTCGGCGCGGCAGCCGTGGTCGAGGTCGGCGCGGTGGAACGTGTCGGCGGCGACGGGCGCGATCCTGGCGAGCGGCGGGTCCCAACACGGACTGTTGTCCATGCCGGACTCCCAGGGGTGGACGATTGACGCGAGGCCCCGGCCGCCCAGGTCGCGGCGGTCGGTGAGGTAGCGCTGCCAGGCGACGAGCCGGGGGTAGACGCGGTGCAGGAAACCCCGCCGCGCGGACGCGGCGGGATCGGCCTGGTGGACCAGCCAGGCGGCGAGGGCGTGGACGGGCGGCTGCACGATGCCGGAGGTCTCGACGGCCGCCGGCGCCCCCGCCTTGTCCCCGGCGGTGGACGAGCGCCAGAAGTCGGGGCTGGGGAAGTAGGCCGTGAGGGGGACGGCCGGGTTGAACACGATGTGCGGGACGCGGCCGTCGGCCCACTGCGCGGACAGCAGCGTCTCGAGCTCGCGCTGGGCGCGGGTGGGGGAGAGGTGGCGCAGGCCGATGGCGATGAACGCTGAGTCCCAGCTCCACTGGTGCGGGTAGAGCGCTCGCGAGGGCACCGTGGACGAGCCTGTCCAGTTGCGGGAGAGAACGCCGCGCGCGCCGTTGTATGCGATCGAGGGGAGGCCGGGGGGCAGATCAGCGCGTTCCACGTGGGCTCCGAAGGACTCTCGCTTTTGCTGCCGCAGCGCGGCCGCACCACTTGTTTTGTCGAAGGTACCGCAGAGTTACGTCTACTTAACACGCAAAAGTACCGCTGTAATATCTACTTCACAAGCTAAAGGGGGGTGAGAAATCAGTCACGGGGAAGGCAGAGCGGTGTGACGAACCAGGCGAGCGCCGGGCACCTGCTGGGGTTGATCCGCGGTGGGCAGGCGACGACCCGCGGCGAGCTCCAGCGGATCACCGGCCTTTCCCGATCGACGGTCGGCCATCGGCTCGACCAGCTCTTCGGCGCCGGCTGGATCAGGGAGACCGCTGGCGATCCCGTGGAGGCCCCGACCGGTGGGCGCCCCGCGGTGCGCATCGAGTTCGACGCCTCGCACGCGGTGGTGCTCTGCGCCGATCTGGAGACGCGGCACGCGCGGGTCGCCGTGCTGGACCTGGCGGGCGGGCTGCTCGCCGAGCACTCGGGTTCGCTGCTGATCAACCAGGGCCCCGACGAGGTGCTCGACCGGCTCGGCCACTGGTTCGCGGTGCTGCTGGAGAAGACGGGGACGCCGGCCTCGGCGGTGTGCGGCGTCGGCCTTTCGGTGCCGGGCCCGGTCGACGCGGCCGCCGGCCTGGTCGTCCAGCCCCCGATCATGCCGGGCTGGGACCGCTACCCGATCCGGGAGCGGATGCGGCGCGCCTTCGCCGAGCACTGCGGGGGCGACCCCGGGATACCCGTGCTGATGGAGAACGACGCCAACCTGATGGCGTACGCCGAGCAGCGCCACGGCTATCCGGACTGCTCGGCGTTCCTGTTGGTCAAGGTCTCCACGGGCATCGGCGCCGGGGTGGTGGCCGGCGGCGAGATGTACCGGGGGATAGACGGCGCCGCGGGTGACATAGGCCACATCAGGCTCAGCGAGTACGCGCACGCGCTGTGCCGCTGCGGCTCCTACGGCTGCCTGGCCGCCGTGGCCAGCGGTCGCGCCCTGGCGGAGCAGTTGACGGCGGCCGGCATACCCACGGCCTCCGGGTCCGGCGTCCGTGACCAGCTCTCCATCGGCCAGCCCGACGCGGTGCGGCTGGCCCGCGAGGCGGGCCGGCTGGTCGGCGAGGTGCTGGCCACGGTGGTGACGCTGCTCAACCCGGGGGTCCTGATGATCGCGGGCGACCTGGCGGGCCCGCCGTTCCTGACCGGGGTACGCGAGCTCCTCTACCAGCGCGCGATGCCGCGCACCACCGCCGACCTGCGGGTGGTGACCTCCCGGCTCGGCGACCGCGCGGGTCTGGTGGGCGCGGCGGCCATGGTCGTCGAGTCGCTGTACGCGCCGGCCGAGGCCGACCGCCGGCTGGCGGCCGACTGCTGATCCGGGGCCGCGGCCCTCTCTGCTTCCCCTACCCGGGGCGCTGACGCTTCCCCGCGCCCCGGCACGTTGGGCGGCTTAGGGTGGAAATAGCCCGTTCGTGCGCGTGATGCCTGCCACGAATGATGAATGGAACGCTCAGATGAGCGGTTGGCGGGGTAACCTCCCGCTGTCAGGGCAGCCGTTCACGAGGAGTCGAGTCCCGTGCCGGATACGCGAACCCCATCCCTCATCAACCCTCCCCCCATAGCCCCCGCCACCACGGCGAAGTACGTCTACGACTTCACCGAGGGCAACAAGGACCTCAAGGGCCTGCTCGGCGGCAAGGGCGCCAACCTCGCCGAGATGACCAGGCTCGGCCTCCCCGTACCACCCGGCTTCACCATCACCACCGACGCCTGCCGGGCCTACCTCCTCACCGGCAGCGAGCCGGCCACGCTCCGCGACGAGGTGAGTGCGCACCTCGACGCCCTGGAGCGCCGCATGGGCAGGCGGCTCGGGCGGGGGGACGACCCGCTGCTGGTCTCCGTACGCTCGGGGGCCAAGTTCTCCATGCCCGGCATGATGGACACCGTCCTCAACATCGGCCTCTCCGACGAGTCGGTGAGCGCCCTGGCCGCCCAGGCCGGTGACGAGCGGTTCGCCTGGGACTCCTACCGCCGGCTCATCCAGATGTTCGGCAGGACCGTGCTCGGCATCGAGGGCGACCGGTTCGAGGAGCGCATCGACACCGCCCGCGCCGCCGCCGGGGTGGCCACCGACGTCGAACTCACCGCCGACCAACTCAAGGACCTCGTCCGGGACTTCAAGGAGATCGTGGTCGCCGCCACCGGCCGCGCCTTCCCCCAGGACCCGCGCGAGCAGATGGACCTCGCCATCCGCGCCGTCTTCGAGTCGTGGAACGGTGAACGCGCCCGCCTCTACCGCCGCCAGGAGCGCATCCCGCACGACCTCGGCACCGCCGTCAGCGTCTGCGCCATGGTCTTCGGCAACCTCGGCCCCGACTCCGGCACCGGCGTCGCCTTCACCCGCGACCCGGCCAGCGGCCACCAGGGCGTGTACGGCGACTACCTGCCCAACGCGCAGGGCGAGGACGTCGTCGCCGGCATCCGCAACACCGTGCCACTCGCCGAACTCGAACGCCTCGACCCCGCCTCCTACGCGGAACTCCTCCGCATCATGGAGGTGTTGGAGAACCACTACCTCGACCTCTGCGACATCGAGTTCACCATCGAGCGCGGCCGGCTGTGGATGCTGCAGACCCGCGTCGGCAAGCGGACCGCGGCCGCCGCGTTCCGCATCGCCGTCCAACTCCTCGACCAGGGCCTGATCGACGAGCGCGAGGCGCTGCGCCGCGTCAGCGGCGGGCAGTTGGCGCAGCTGATGTTCCCCCGGTTCACCACCGAGTCCGCGCCCGAGCCCATCGCCACCGGCATCGCCGCCTCCCCGGGCGCCGCCGTCGGCGCCGCCGTCTTCGACTCCGCCACCGCCGTCGCCCGCGCCGCGGCCGGCGAGCGCGTCATCCTGGTGCGCCGCGAGACCAACCCCGACGACCTCGACGGCATGATCGCCGCCCAGGGCATCCTCACCTCACGCGGCGGCAAGACCTCGCACGCCGCCGTCGTCGCCCGCGGCATGGGCAAGACCTGCGTCTGCGGCGCCGAGGAACTCACCGTCGACGTGGCGGCCCGCCGCCTCACCACCGCCGACGGCACGGTCGTCACCGAGGGCGACGTGATCTCCGTCGACGGCTCGGTCGGCCGCGTCTACGCCGGCGAGGTCGCCGTCGTGCCCTCCACCGTCGTCGAGTACTTCGAAGGCACCACGGCCCCCGACGCCGACGACCTGGTGTCCGCCGTCCACCGGCTGATGACCCTCGCCGACCGGGAACGCCACCTGGGCGTGCGCGCCAACGCCGACACCGCGGAAGACGCCGCCCGCGCACGCCGGTTCGGCGCCGAGGGCGTCGGCCTGTGCCGCACCGAGCACATGTTCCTCGGCGAACGCCGTGAGCTCGTCGAGCGGTTGATCCTCGCCGAGAGCGAAGGCGAGCGCTCCGCCGCGCTGGACGCGCTCCTTCCCCTCCAACGCGGCGACTTCACCGAGCTGTTCGAGGCGATGGACGGCCTGCCCGTCACCGTCCGGCTGCTCGACCCGCCGCTCCACGAGTTCCTCCCCGACCTCACCGAGCTCTCGGTCCGCGTCGCCCTTGACCACGACGAGCGCGACACCCGCCTGCTGACCGCCGTGCGGCGGCTGCACGAGCAGAACCCGATGCTCGGCCTGCGCGGCGTACGCCTCGGCCTGGTCGTGCCGGGACTGTTCACCATGCAGGTCCGCGCCATCGCCGAGGCCGCCGCCCGGCGCCGGGCCGCCGGCGGCACCCCGCGCCCCGAGATCATGATCCCGCTGGTCGGCACCGTGCAGGAGCTGGAGATCGTCCGCGACGAGGCCGAGGCGGTGATCGCCGAGGTCGAGCGCGCCCACGACGTGTCCCTTTCCATCCCCCTCGGCACGATGATCGAGCTGCCGCGCGCCGCCCTGACGGCCGGTCAGATCGCCGAGTCCGCCGACTTCTTCTCCTTCGGCACCAACGACCTCACCCAGACGGTCTGGGGATTCTCCCGCGACGACGTCGAGGCGAGCTTCTTCACCGCCTACTTGGAGAAGGGCATCTTCGGAGTCTCCCCGTTCGAGACCATCGACGCCGACGGAGTCGGCTCGCTGGTCAGGGCCGCCGTGACCGCTGGCCGGGCAGCACGCCCCGACCTCAAGCTCGGCGTCTGCGGCGAACACGGCGGCGACCCCGAGTCGGTGCACTTCTTCCATGAGGTGGGCCTGGACTACGTGTCCTGCTCACCGTTCCGCATCCCCGTCGCCCGGCTCGAAGCCGGCCGGGCGGCCACGGCGGGGGCGACCACCACACCCTGACAACCCTCACCGGTGGAAGCCCCCGCCCTGGCGGGCGGGGAACCCTCGGGGGCGGCGCCTGTGCGGAGGCGCCGCCCCCGCTTCGTGCGCGGGCGACCCGGCCCGGCCCGACGTGTCCCCCGTGAACATCTGGTGTCCGTGCCTTTGCGTATGCTCCTGCGATAGCCGCAAGCCAGCTGCAACGCCATGGAGTCGGACCGGACTTGGCGTCTGCCGTTACTTGCGGGCACGGCACTCTGTTTGATCACCACGGGGGGTAGAGATCGTGGCGCGTCCGTCTGACTGGTCGCCGGTGGACATGGACTCGGACCCGACGCCCGGCGACCCGGACGAGGTGCGTACCCTCGCCGACGACCTCCAGACCTTCGCGGACGACGTGGGCGAGGCGCTCGGCCGGGTGCGGGGCCTGGCCGAGGATCGGGCGGTGCTGGACTGGGCGGGTCTGTCGGCGGAGGCGTTCCGGTCGGAGTTCGACGGGGTGCCGGGCAATCTGGAGAAGCTGCAGACGTCGTACGACATGGCGGCGCAGGCTTTGCAGACGTACTGGCCGAAGCTGGAGACGGCGCAGGGCATGGCGGACCGTGCCCTGGACCGGGCGATCGCGGCGCAGGCCGATCTCTCCTCAGCGCAGGCGGCGCTCTCCGACGCGCAGGACTGGGTGTCGCGGGCCGGTGACGAGGCCGAGCGCCTGGAGCGCGAGGGGGAACGCGAGAACGTCGAGCCGCCGTCCGAGGCGGAGGTCCGGGCGGCGACCCGGGACGCGACGGCCGCCAACGAGGCCGCGAGTTCCGCCCAGTCCCGCGTCGACAGCGCCGAGGAAGCCCTGTCCGCCGCGCGTCAACTCGCCTTGGACGCCAGGGAGATGCGGGAGGAGGCCGCCCGTGCCTGTGCGTCCGAGATCGACGCGGCCTCGGATGCCGGTATCCAGAACCGGCGGTGGTGGGAGGACGCCGTTCACTGGGTGTCGGAGAACTGGGACACCATCGTCGAGGTGTGCAAGGTCGTCGTCGCGGTGCTGGGCATCGTCGTGATGATCATCGGTGGCCCGCTGGCCTGGGTGGTCCTGGCGGCGGCGCTGGTGGTGTTGGCCGACACCCTCTACGACTACGCCAACGGCCGGGCGTCGCTGTGGGACGTCGCCTTCGCAGCCCTCGACTGCATCCCCGGCATGAAGGGCCTCACCACCCTCGGCGGGCTGGCGATGGGCATGCGGGCGCTGGCGACGACGGGCCTTCGCGGACTGCGTCAGGGTGTGCGCGGGCTCGGGCAGAGTATCCGCCGGATGGGCCGCGGCGGGGACAACCTGGTCTGTCGCACCGACCCGATCGACATGGCCACCGGGGAGATGGTCATGGACGCCGTCGACGTCAAACTCCCCGGCGTCCTTCCGCTGGTCATCCGCCGCCACCACCGCACCAGCCTGCGCGAGGGCACCTGGTTCGGCCCCTCCTGGGCCTCCACCCTCGACCAACGCCTGGTGCTCGACGAGGCCGGCCTGCGGTTCGTCACCGCCGACGGCATGATCCTGGACTACCCCCGCCCGCTGGCCGACGAGCCGATGCTGCCCGTCGAGGGCCCACGCTGGGGCCTGGCCTGGGACGGTGGCCCCGGTGCGCCGGTGACCATCCACCAGCCGGAGACCGGCCACACCCTCCACTTCGCGCCCGTCCCCGGGCGGCGCGGCGGCGAACTCCCCCTCACCGCCATCACCGACCGCAACGACAACCGCGTCGACCTCCGCTACGACGAGACCGGCGCCCCCACCGACGTCGTGCACAGCGGCGGCTACCACCTCGGCGTCACCACCGCCGAGGGCCGCATCACCGAACTCCGGCTGCTCTCCGCCCCGACCCGGCCCGTGCTCCGGCGCTACGGCTACGACGAGCGCGGCAACCTCTCCTCGATCCACAACTCCTCCGGCCTGCCCCTGAGGTTGAGCTACGACGACACGCGCCGCGTCACCGGCTGGGTGGACCGCAACGGAGCCTGGTACCGGTACGTCTACGACGAGCAGGGGCGTTGCGTCGCCACGGAAGGCGTCGACGGGTTCCTCAGCAGCCGGATCGCCTACGACGAGGCCACCCGCCGAACCCTCTTCACAGACTCCCTCGGCAACACCACGGTCTACCAGTTCAACGACAGCTACCAGTTGGTCACCGAGACCGACCCCCTCGGTCACCACACCCACCGCACCCACGACCGCTACGACCGCCTGCTGAGCGTCACGGATCCCCTGGGCGGGGTCAGCGAGTTCACCTACGACGGCGAAGGCAACCTGATCCGGATCCGGCGCGCCGACGGCGGCGAGGCCAGCGCCGAGTACAACGACAAGCGGCAGCCCGTCGTCATCGTCGAGCCCGGCGGCCAGCGGTGGGAGCAGGCGTACGACGAGCGCGGGAACCTCACCGGCATCACCGATCCGCTCGGTGCCACGTCCACCTACACCTACACCGATCGCGGCCATCTCACCCGGGCCACCGACCCGTTGGGCGGCGTTCGGCTGCTGGAGAACGACGCGGCGGGCCTGCCGGTCCAGGTCACCGAAGCCGACGGCTCCGTGACCCGTTGCGTGCGCGATGCGCTCGGCCACGTGGCCGAGACGATCGATCCCCTGGGCCGCGTCACCCGGGTCGACTGGTCGGTGGAGGGCAAGCCGCTGCGCAGGACCCTGCCCGACGGCAGCGCCGACTCCTGGTCGTACGACGCCGAGAACAACCTCACGGCCCACACCGACCCGGCCGGCGGAGTGACGGCCTACGAACTGACCCACTTCGACCTGCCCGCCGCCCGGATCGGCCCGGATGGCGCCCGCACCGAGTACGGCTACGACACCGAGGGCAACACGACCTCGGTCACCGATCCCCGGGGCCTGGTGTGGAGCTACGCGCACGACGCCGCGGGCCGCGTCGTCAGCGAGACCGACTTCGACGGCCGGACGATCCGCTACCGCTACGACGCCGCCGGGCGCCTCGTGGCGCAGACCAACGGCGCGGGCCAGACCGTCCACTTCACCCGTGACGCCCTGGGCGAGGTCGTGACGCGCCGCGCCGGCGACGCCGTCACCCACTTCGAACGCGACGCGCTGCGCCGCGTCGTCCGCGCCCGCAACGCCGACGCGGAACTCGTCCTCGAACGCGACCCGCTCGGCCGCGTCCTCGCCGAGACCTGCAACGGCCGAACACTGGTCGTGGAGTACGACGAGGCGGGCCGGCGGACCTCCCGGCGCACGCCGTCGGGGACGCGCAGCACGTGGCGGTACGACGCGGCGCACCGACCGCGCGCCCTGGACGTCGCGGGTCACGTCGTCGGCTTCACCCATGACGGGGCCGGCCGGGAGGTCGAGCGAGAACTGCCCGGGACCGTACGCCTCAGCCAGGAGTGGAACGCCGCGCACCGGCTCACGGCGCAGACCCTCGCCGTGCCGGACGCGGACTCCCCGCTGCTGCGGCGCGGATACGCCTACCGGGCCGACGGCTACCTGACGGCGATCACGGACGGGCCAGCCGGCGACCGCCGCTTCGCCCTGGACGCCGCGGGCCGAATAACCAGCGTGGACTCGGCGGTTCGGCCGGAGTCCTACGCCTACGATGCCGTGGGCAACGTGACCCGCGCCTCCTGGCCCGACGAGGACCGGGGCACGCAGGGCGAGCGCGACTACGCCGGCACCCTGGTGCGCCGCGCCGGCCACGTCGCCTACGAGTACGACGGACAGGGCCGCGTCGTCCGACAGTCGCGGAAGCTGCTGTCCGGGGGCTCCCGCGTCTGGCGGTACGTCTGGGACGCGGACGACCGGCTGGCGGAGTTGGAGACGCCGGACGGAACCCGTTGGCGTTATCTCTACGACCCGCTCGGCCGACGGATCGCCAAACTGCGTATGGCCGAAGACGGTGGCGTCGCGGAACGCACCGACTTCGTCTGGGACGGCACCCGGGTCGTCGAACAGACGGACGATGAGGGGCGCACCACCACCTGGGAGTGGCAACCCGGCCAGCACCGCCCCGTGGCCCAGTTGGACAAGCAGGGGGTCGACGAGCGGTTCTACGCCATCATCACCGATCTCGTCGGCACCCCGACGGAGCTCGTGGACGACACGGGGCACGTCGTCCGCCAGCGGGAGACGACGGTATGGGGCGTCGCCGTCGGGCAGGCCCCGGGCGGTGTCGACTGCCCGCTCCGCTTCCCCGGCCAGTACCACGACGCCGAGTCCGGCCTGAACTACAACTACCAGCGCTACTACGCGCCCGAGACGGCGCGCTACCAGTCGCCCGACCCGCTCGGTCTGCTGCCGGCGCTCGACCACCACTCCTATGTCCACAACCCGTTCCTGTGGACCGACCCGCTGGGCCTCTCCGGCTGCGACGAGTACTTCTCGATCTACCGCACCCCGCGGCGGGACGACCTGGCGGACGAACTGGCGAACGGGCCCGACCCGGCGAACTTCCCGCCCGTCACGCGGCAGTCCGGCGCGTACTTCGGCGAGATGAGCGTGGCGGCCGAGTACCAGGGCCGGCGCGGATACGCGAACGGGATGGTTCGTTACGATATGGATCCGGCCTTCGTCAACGAGTTCATGGACTGCATGCACCGCTACGACTGGGCGGGACCGAACGGCGCACCGCGCATCGAGTGGTGCATCCCGGCCGACCGACTGGAACGCTTCAACGAACTCACCGGTGGACGAAGGACGTTCATCCCGATGTAAGGCGCAACGAGGAGTGCAGTGAACGGGGCGGTTTCCCTCCATCAGGAACTCGACGCGATCGTCACCGAGATCGCCCCCTGGGGCGTGCTGGTCGATCTCGCGGGGCGAACGGCGGGGCTCATCGACAACACGAAACTGCCGGCCTGGCTCGACGACGAGCCGTTCCCCGAGATCGGGGACACGGTGCACGTCGTCGTCCTGGACGACACCCGGGACCCCGTCCGGGTCAGCGCACTCCCCGCGGACCTGGAGATCGCCCGTCGACTTCGGTGAGGTCGCGTCGACCGGCCGACAGCGTCCGTGACCACCGGGCGTCGCGTTCACGCTGAACGCGACGCCCGCGCCGTCACATCCAGGCCGTCGAGCCGTCCGGGCGTACCGGGACCCTGCGGTGCCAGTCGGTCCAGTCGTCGGATTCGAGGGCGGACTCGTCGATCTCGATGCCCCAGCCGGGGTGGTCGGGGCGGAGGGGGAGGTGGCCGTCGACCGGGAGGTAGGGGTCGGGGCACCAGGAGACGTCGTCGGGTTTGTACTCGAGGATCGCGAAGTTGGTGGTGGCGGCCGCGAAGTGGAGGTTGGCGGCGGTGGCGAGGGGGCCGAGGGGGTTGTGGGGGGCGACGGGGACGTAGTGGGCGTCGGCGATGGTGGCGATCTTCGTCATCTGGGTGAGGCCGCCGACGACGCAGATGTCGGGTTGGACGAGGTCGGCGCCGCCCGCGGTGAGGAGGGCGAGGAACTCGTGGGGGGAGTACAGGCATTCGCCGGTGGCCAGCGGGACGGTGATCTCGGAGCGGATCCGGGACCAGGCGGGGATGTGCTCGGGGCGGATGGGTTCCTCGAGGAACAGCGGCTGGTGAGGGGCGAGCGCGGCGCCGAGGTCGACGGCCTGGCGGGGTTCCCACAGGACGGCGTGGGCGTCGAAGGCGAAGTCCCAGTCGGCCGGGTGGGCGGCGCGGACCGCGCCGAAGTAGTCGCCGAGTTCGCGGGCGAGCAGGCCGAAGCGGGTGCGGTGCGGGTCGCTGCGGTACGGGCTGAGTTTGAAGGCGGTGACGCCGAGGCGCTCGTGCAACGCGGCTGTGGTGTCGCGGAGTTCGGCGACGTCCGGGGCGTTGTAGAGGCCGGCGTAGACCTTGACGCGGTCGCGGACGGCGCCGCCGAGGAGTTGGTAGACCGGCACGCCGACGGCCTTGGCCGCGATGTCCCACAGCGCGTGGTCGATGGCGGCGATGGCGGCCAGGCCGAGGGCGCCCTGGGGGAAGCGGCTGGACTGGAGGAGGAACTGGTTGACGCGGCTGGGGGAGTCGGCGTCCATGCCCCTGATCTGCTCGAAGAGGTAGTCGAGGAGCGGCGGGTAGGCGAGGTCCGGGCCGTGGTTGTAGACCTCGGACCAGCCGTCGAGGCCGTCGTCGGTGCGGATCCTGACCAGGACCCGCGGCCGGTCGCCGACGCGCTGCCGGTAGGTGGTGAGGGAGTCGATCTTCACGCTGCTGGCTCCTGGACGGTCTCGGGGGCGGTGACGACGGGCTTGATGCGCACCCAGAACAGGTAGATGGCGGCGCTGACGAGGCAGCAGGCGGCCGACCCGACGAGCGGGCCGACGTAGGAACCACCGCTGGTGGTCAGGAAGATGCCGATGGCGATGGGGCTGATCAGGTTGCCGACCTGGGAGCCGAAGTTCTGGAAGCCCGCCACCGCGCCGACGTGGTCGGAGGAGCTGGCGACCTCGGCCGGCAGGCTCAGGACGGCGGCGCCGGCGAAGGAGTGGGCGGCGCTGCTGACGGTGAGCAGGATCATCAGGTTGAGGTTGCTGTCGATGAACGGGGCGAAGCCGATGCAGGCGCTGATGCCGAGCCCGGTGACGATGGGGATCTTGCGGGCCAGGTTCGGGGAGTGGCCGGCGGCCAGCAGCCGGTCGGAGACGACGCCGCCGAGGACGGTGGAACCGATGGCGATGAGCGAGGGTATCCAGCCGACCATGCCGAAGTCGGCCTCGGAGAAGCCGCGGTCGTCGAGCAGGTAACTGGGGTACCAGGTGAGGAAGAAGGCGCCGGAGAGCGAGCGGAACACATAGCCGATGGTCAGCGCCCAGACCTGGTTGTCGCTGACCAGGTTCCGCCAGGGGACCTCGGTGGGGCCGCTGGTGGTGGCCGCGGTGGTCGGTTCGTCCTCCCGGTCGGAGTGGATGTGGGCGAGTTCGGCGGCGGAGACCCGGGGGTGCTCCTCGGGTTCGCGGTAGACGGCCAGCCAGCCGACGATCCACAGCAGGCCGGCCAGGCCGATCACGACGAAGGCGAGGCGCCAGCCGCCGATGAACGCGAGGCCGGTCACGACCGGGATCGACAGGGTGGTGCCGATCTGCTGGCCCATGTCGAACAGGCTTGACGCGAAGGCGCGTTCCTTGCGGGGGAACCAGCGGGAGACGACCTTCACGTTGGCCGGCTGCACCGGCGCCTCGCCGATGCCGAGGCCGAGGCGGAACACCATGACGGACCCGACGCCCCGGGCCAGCGCAGTCAGCGCCGTCCAGATCGACCACCAGCCGACCGCGATCGGGTAGACGACCCGGGGGCCGAAGCGGTCGAGCAGCCACCCGGAGGGGATCTGGAACAGGGCGTACGTCCAGAAGAAGGCGGAGAGCATGACGCCCTGCATGGCGTCGCTGATGTGGAACTCGTCCGACATGTAGGGCATGGCCACGCTCAGCGCGGCGCGGTCGAGGTAGGCGATCGTGAGGCCGAGTGCCGAGAAGCCGACGATCGTCCAGCGCATGCGGCTGCGTTGCAGGGCGGGGGTGGGGACGGGGTTTCGGGCAGGGGAAAGGGACACCGTGGCTCCAGGGAGTTGGGTAGGCTCCCCCGAAGAGGGAGTGGTAGTTCGTCCTCGGTTGCGGCCCGGGATCTTGGCGGTGAACGGGCCGCAGTTCTCGGATCAGTGAGCGGTGAGTGGCCGGCCGGCCGTCGTCGACCGGTTCGACGGCGTGGGGGAGTGAGCGGGGCGGCCGACGTTGCGAAGGGCTGTGGGGGCGCCCTGACCAGACATAACGGACCCTCATATATGACGTACGATGTGCGACGCGATGACGGTAGGAGCGGCCACAGCATTCGTCAACGCTTCTGACAAAAACGGGCCCCGCCCGACAAGTGCGGGCGGGGCCTGGGTCCTTGGCCGGGCGGTGCGTCAGCGCGCCGGCGCCTCGGCGGAGAGCGGGGGCGCGGCCTCGGCCGGCGCCGTCGGTGCCGGGCGGCGGCGGGCGAAGGCGCCGAAGGCGCTCACCGCGGTGGCGAGCAGCGCGCAGCCCAGCGGCACCAGCAGGGCGGCGCGGTAGCCGTCGAGCAGCGCGGCCGGGGAACCCCCGTCGCCGGTGGCGGCCACGTTGACGGCGGTGACGGCCGACAGGCCGAGCGCCGCGCCGAACTGGAAGGACGTGTAGAGCAGACCGCCGGCCACGCCCTGGTCCTCCTCGGCGACGCCCTCGGTGGCGGCGATGGTCAGCGGGCCGTAGGCGAGGGCGAAGGACAGGCCGAGGAGGGCGAAGCTGGGGAGCATCGCGAGATAGGTCCAGTCGGCGCCGACGGGCAGGAAGAGCAGGTAGGCCAGGGCGGCCGTGGCCATGCCGGCGAGGATCACCCGGGCGTTGCCGAAGCGGTCGACGAGTCGGGGGACGACGGTGGGCGAGATGACGGCGTCCGCTCCCAGCACCAGCATCGCGAAGCTGGTCTGGAGCGTGGACCAGCCGCGCAGCTCCTGGAGGTAGAGGACGGCGACGAACTGGAAGCCGTAGAAGGCGCCGAAGAGCAACAGCGCGACCAGGTTGGCGCGCAGCAGGGGCCACGAGCGCAGCAGGCCGAGCCGCAACAGCGGGGTGGCGGCGCGGCGTTCGACGAGGACGAAGGCGGCGAACAGGGCCAGGCTGGCGGCGACGGTGAGCGCGGTCCAGCCGCCGGCCGTGTGGGTGGCCCGCTCGACGCCGAGGACCAACAGGACGATCGCGGCGGTGACGGTGACCGCGCCGGCGACGTCCATGCGGCGGTCCGCGGTACGCGGCTCGTCGACGCGGGGGATGAGGGCGAGGGCGCCGAGCAGGATGAAGAAGGACAGGATGACCGGGGCGAAGAAGACCCAGCGCCAGTCGAGGGCGGCGAGGAAGCCGCCGAGGACCAGGCCCAACGAGAAGCCGCCGGCCGCCGTCCCCGAGTAGACCAGCAGCGCGCGGTTGCGGCGCGGGCCCTCCTCGAAGGTGGTGGTGATGATCGAGAGGCCGGCCGGCGTCATGAACGCGGCGGCGACGCCGGTGACGAAGCGGGCCACGATCAGCATCCAGCCCTCGGTGGCGAGGCCGCCGAGCCCGGAGAAGAGCAGGAAGACCACCAGCCAGGCCACGAACATCCGGCGGCGCCCGAAGACGTCGGCGGCCCGGCCGCCCAGCAGCATGAAGCCGCCGTAGCCCAGCACGTAGGCGCTCATCACCCACTGGAGGGAGCCGGTCGACATGCCCATGTCCTCACGGATGGTGGGGAGCGCCATGTTGAGCATGGCGATGTCGATGCCCTCCAGGAAGATCGCTCCACAGAGCACGAGGAGCAGTCCCCAGGACGAGCGGGGTGGGGAGGACACGGGCGCGGACATGGTGGCTCCAGCTCTCGACGACACGGCGAGGTGACGGTTACGGGAACGCGGGTCGGTTCCCTCTTGTTACCGAGCCCCATGCTGCGGCATCCTCGGTGAGCGTGGAAGAAGGCACTTTCAAGTCACCGAGTCACTGCAAGGGCACCGAGGACGACGCCGTGCGCCAGTGGGACGTCCGGGAGGACTGCGAGGTCCGGCAGATCCTCGACCGGGTGGCCGACAAGTGGTCACTGCTCGTGGTGGCCCTGCTCGACCAGGGCTCCTGGCGGTTCACCGAGCTGCGGCGCGAGATCGACGGGATCAGCCAGCGCATGCTCACCGTCACACTCCGTAACCTGGAGCGGGACGGCCTCGTCCGGCGCACCGTCCACCCGGTCGTGCCGCCCCGGGTGGACTACGAGCTCACGCCGCTCGGCGCGACGCTGCACGACACCATCCAGGCGCTGGTGCGGTGGACCGAGTCCCACCAGGAGGAGATCGCGGCGGCGCGGGCGGCCTACGACGCCCGCGCCACGGGGCCCAGGTCCTAGTCGAACCGCCACTCGCCGCGCGCGTACTCCACGACCACCGGGTCCATCAGGGTGGAGGCGCGGACGTCGTCGCGCGCGCGGCGGTCGACGGGGAAGACGCCGGCGGCGGTGAGCACGTCCTCGTCGAGGAAGTGGAGGGCGGGGGCGTCGGCGGGCAGGCGCAGCTCGGGGGCGTCGGGGGAGAGCGTGGCCAGGGTGAAGCCCCAGTTGCCGAAGCTCGGCACGTCCACCTGGTAGGGGGTGGTGGCGAAGCCGGCCTGCCGGATGCTGGCGTCTATCGACCAGTAGGTGCGCGGGGCGAAGAACGGCGATCCCGACTGGACCACCACCCGCGCGTCGGGCGCCAGGATGTTGGCCAGCATCGCGTAGAACTCCACCGAGTAGAGCTTGGCCGTCGCCGTGTCCTCGGGGTCGGGGAAGTCGATCAGCACCGCGTCGTAGCGGCCCGAGGCACCGCGCAGCCAGTTGAAGGCGTCGTCGTTGACGACGTCGACCCGCGGGTCGGACAGGGCGTCGGCGTTGAGCTCGCGCAACGGCCCGTACTCGGCGGCCAGTTCGGTCATGGCCGGGTCGAGCTCCACCAGGGTGACCTGGCGTACGTCGTCGTAGCGCAGCACCTCGCGCAGCGCCAGGCCGTCGCCGCCGCCCAGGATCAGCACCCGGGAGCGCCCGCCGACCAGCGCCGGATGCGTCAGCGCCTCGTGGTAGCGGTACTCGTCGACGGAGGAGAACTGGAGGTCCCCGTTGAGGAAGAGCCGCAGGTCGGTGTCGCCGGTGAAGGCCAACGACCGGGTCAGCACGATCTCCTGGTACGGGGTGCGCTCCGCGCGCACGATCGGGTCGCGGTAGAGACGCTGCCGCGCGGTGACCTCGATGTCGTCGGCCAACCAGTAGGCGGTGGAGAGCACCGCCACGATCGCGGCCATGCCGGCCAGCAGGCCGACCCGCACCAGGCGGCGGGTCTGGCGGCGGAAGATCCACAGCACCACCGCCACGCCCGCCACCGCGTTCACGATGCCGACCACCAGCGCGCCCCTCAACTGCCCGAAGGTGGGCAGCAGCAGGAGCGGGAAGCACAGGCCGCCGACCAGCGCGCCCAGGTAGTCGACGGCGAACATGTCCGCGACCGCGCCGCCCGCCTCCTGCCGGCGGATCCGCTGCAACATCGTCATCAGCAGCGGGATCTCGGCGCCGATCAGAAGACCGACGACGAAGGCGACCACCACCATCGCGGACGTGTAGACGCCGAGCACCGCGAACAGCACGTAGAGCATCAGCACCGAACAGCCGCCGATGAGCGCCAACGCCCCCTCCACCAGGGCGAACGCGCCGACCGCCCGGCGCTGCAGCGGCTTGGCGGCCAGCGAGCCGACCCCCATGGCGAAGACCATGATCGACAGCACCAGGGAGGTCTGGAGGACGGTGTTGCCGATCAGATAGCCACCGAGCGCCACCAGCGCCAGCTCGTAGACGAGTCCGCACGCCGCGCACAGGAAGACGGTGAGCAGCAGCAGGAAACGAGCCAGCCGGGGGCGTGCGATCACGACACCGCCGCCCCGACCATCAGCGCGGTGCCCAGGTACATCGCGCCGTGCACCCAGGCGGCGGGGTGCGCGTGGCCGTCCCGGTCCTCCATCACGGAGGCGCCGCGCCGGCCCGGGGTGAGGGCCGCGACCACGAAGAAGACCAGCGTCATCAGCACCACGCCGGCGAGGCCGTACAGGGCGGTGGACAGCAGTCCGTCGTCGAGTCCGTCCTCCGACTCGCTGGCGCCGATGGCGGCCCTGAGCACGATGCCCACGCCCAGCATCTGGCCGGCCAGCAGTATCGAGGCGCCCTTGTTGCGCTCCTTCCAGACCTGCCTGGCCAGGTGGCCGGGGGTGAGCAGGTCCAGGGCGACGAACGCCACGGCCATCACGGCGAAACCGACGAGCCCGTAGAGCAGGGTCTCGCCGGCCGATTCGAGGATCTCCCCCATGGTGTCGCTGTCCTTTCGGTGAGGTCGGTACTGCTCGCTGAGGTCGGGTGGTGGAGGTCGGTGTTACTTGCCGCTGCCGGGGCCGCCGCCCCGGAAGTCGCCGCCGCTGTCGCGCTGCGCGGCCGGCCACCGGTGGCCGACGTGCGCGCTGTAGCGGGAGCGCCCGGAGCGGTAGTCGTCGACGTCGATCTCGCTGCCGGCGAGGGCGGAACCGAAGGGGGCGATCGCCACGATGTCGTCGTCGTAGCGGAGGAAGACCGAACCGTCGTCCTCGATCCGGTCCATGGCCGCCCGCTCGCGCTCGATGGCGTCCGCCACGAGGGCGGGGGTGGCGTCGCGGTCGAGGAAACGGTTCTCGTAACTGCTGCCGGTGCGCTCGTAGGTGGCGGATATGAAGCTGAGCGGCACGTCGGGCTCGTCGTCGCCGCTGCCGCAGCCGGCCAGGGGCAGGAGGGCGAGGAGCGCGGCGGCGGAGATGGCGGTACGCCTCATGGGGTCTCCAGCCTGGTTCTGGTGGTGACGAGTTGGTCGGCCTGCGGATAGGCGTGCCAGGTGCGCCACTCGACGCCGGCGCCGTCCGCGGTGCGCCTGGCCCACAGCGCGGTGACCGCGTCCGGCGAGCCGGGGAAGACGCCGCACAACGCCCCGTCGCGGTCGGCGAGTCGGGCGCGCAGCGCGGTCACCCGCGCGGAGAGGTCGGCCGGCGCGCAGTTCTCGACGCGCGAAGTGAAGCGGTAACTCCAGCCGTCCAGGCGCCGGTCGACGGAGGGCGGCGGGCCGCCGCCCGGCTGGCCAGGCAGACAGGCCAGGGTCTCCCGCACCGGCCCGGCGAACACCTGGTGCGAGGCGCCGAGCAACCGCAACTCCACGAGGAGACCGTCGAGTTCGACCATGGCGACGGCCAGCGCCGGCAGGGCGGGTGCGCCCAGCGAGTAGGACAACTGGTCGGCGCTGGTGTCGAGATAGGGGGCGGCCAGGGCGGCTATGCCGCTCACGCGCCGCCGCCCGGGTAGATGGTGAGGGTGCCGGGGGGCACCCGCTCGCCGAGCGACGCCTCCCAACGGCCCTGCCCCCGCGCGTCCAGGCCCGGCTCGTTCAGGAAGTGTTCGAAGGCGAGCCCGCGCCCGTCAGGGCCCTCGTAGTCCACGTACTCGACGCGGCCGGTCGGGGGGAGGCCCGTGGTCCCCTCGGAGAGGTAGCCGGCGGTGCCGTGCTCCTTGTGGTGGTACGTGACGCCGTCCACGGTGATGGTCGGCTGGCCGGGCAGCAGCGGGATCGCGCCGCGGTACTCGTGCCACATCACGACCTCGAGGTCGACCTCGGCCTCCACGGAGATCCACCGTCGGCCCGCGCTCGTGCCGTTCATGGCGTCGACGAAGTGCTCCGACCACCGGTAGTCGCCCTCGGCCAGCCGCAACGAGCCGCGGACGAAGAGCCGTTCGCCCAGGTAGTCGACCATGTCCCCGGCCTTCAGATACCGGGGATCCCCCGCCGTGTACCCCCCGGGGGCGAACGGATCCCGAGGCGCCGGCGGCGCGGCCGGCGTACCCGACCGGCGCGCCAGCAGCACGATGACGACCAGCGCCAACACGATGACGACAGCTATTGCCAGGGCCATGCCCATCGGCGATCCCCCGTTCGGTACCACAGTGAACGGGGGACACTATCGCACGCCGTGCGAGCGGCTCAGGTAGCGGGCGTCAAGGGCGGAATCGGACCCTGGTCGAACTTGGTCTGCTGCCGCTGGCTCAGCCGCCGGACGAACAGGATCGCCAGCACGGCCGCCGCCACGCCGAGCACGCCGCTCAGGGTGAGGATGCTGGCCTGGTTCCCCAGCGCGTCCAGGTCCTCGGCGTTGCCGAGACCCTCCCCGCCCAGGTCCTGGACCTGGGCCGAGAAGTCGGCGAGCGTCAACAGGAGCCACAGCACCCACCAGGCGTTCACCACGCCCCGCGCCGGATCGACCCCCCACGGGGTGCTGGCCCGCCAGGCGTCGTTGGCGATCTTCTTCGGGAACCAGAAGTTCACCACGGGGACGAACCAGGCGCCGATCGCCCAGCCCCGACCCATCCGCTGCCCGGCCGGGTCGAAGACCTCCGCGTTCACCCGGATCCGGTGGAACCAGATGATGAAGACGATGCCGGTGGCCAGCAGGCCGAGTGCCTGGAGCGCGATGGCGCCGTTGTAGAAGTCGTCGACGTCCTGGGCCTCCTGGAGCGTCGGGAGGTTGCCGTCCTGAATGTCGCTGACCGTCGTCCGCATCCGGCTGGCCGCCGCGGCCACCAGGAGGTAGAGGCCGGCGCAGACGGTCAGCAGCACCGTGAGCGCCGTCGCCAGCCCGCGAGGGCTGACGAAGACGGCGCCCGGCCCGACCGGTCCCGGCTGGTAGGGGTACGGCTGGCCGGCCGCGTGGGGGTACGGCTGCCCCGGTGGCATGGGATACGGCTGACCCGGTTGCGGGAAGTACGGCTGGCCCGGCGGCTGCTGGCCGTACGGACTGTGCGGTGGTGGCGGAGGCGGTGGCGCGCCCATGTCTGGTCCCCCCTGACGCGAACGGGCCGACGTGGCCCGCCCGTTGACGTGTCGTGTGTGCGGAAACGCTTACGGAAAGCGGAAGGCCAGACGATAACAGCGCGCGACGACAACGGCCGGCTCAGGATCGTCCGGCGTCCGCTCGGGGGGCCTTGCCGTGGGCGGAAGAGGCAGCGATACCGAGACCCGCGGCGCGGCATGGACAACAGCGCATGCCTGAGCGATCCACTGATCCCCCCGTCCCCGAGCGGTTGCCGAACACCCACCAACAGTGGCGGACAACGCCTCGATCGGGCGAGCGGTTTCGGCGTAGGCTGAAACTCTGTGGTCAGCGCGACGGGCTGCTGCAAAGGAGGTTGCCGGGTGCTGCGCATCCACCTCACCGGGGACGACCTTGCCCGGATCCGCATCGCGGAGCGGCCCGACCCGATGTGGGAGACCATCCTCAGCTCGCACCGGCTGCGCGACCGCCGCGCACCACACGTCTACGGACACTGGCGCGAGCAGTCCCGCCGCCGCGTCGGCGCCCTGCCCGCCACCCTACGCGCGCTGATCCCGCTCACCGGCTACTTCCCCGACTTCCTCAACCCGCCCGAGTCCACACACGGTTGGGACGAGGGCGTCGAGGCGCTGCGGGCCACCCCGCGGCGCAGGCTCGGCGCCGAGATCGAGCGGCTCGACACCAAACAGCCGCTGCCCGCCTGGGTCAGGTCGCTGGCCCGCGGCGACCGCGCCACGCTCGACCAACTCGCCGCCGACCTCCAGCGCTACCACCAGCGGGCGATCCACGCCGACGGCGTCTGGCGCCGCGTCCAGGCCGAGGTCGACGCCGACCGGGCACTGCGCGTCCGCCACCTGCTGGCCGGCGGCATCGACGGGCTGCTCGCCGGACTGCGCCCGGTGCTGCGCTGGAACCCACCGGTGCTGGAGTCCGACTACCCCGTCGAGCGCGAGATCCACCCGGCCGGCCGCGGCCTGCTGCTCGTCCCCTCCTTCTTCTGCTGGCGGCTGCCCGTCACCTACGCCGACGGCGACCTCACCCCGGTCCTCGTCTACCCGATCGAGCACGCCGAGGCCGCTCCCGAGAACGCGGCGGCCCTCGGCCGGCTGCTCGGCACCACCAGGGCCCGCGTGCTGCGCTGCATCGAGAACGGCACCACCACCGGCGAACTCGCCCTGCGCGCCGGGGTGTCACTCGCCTCCGCCAGCCAGCACGCCAGGGTGCTGCGGGACGCGGGACTCGTGATGTCGATGCGCCGCGGCAACGAGGTGCTGCACACCCTCACCCCGCACGGCCTCGGCCTGCTCCCCGCCGACCGCCGCCACTAGGCCCGGCGCCCTACTGCTGGTCGGGCGCGGCGGCCCAGCGGAAGCGGCGCTCAGGACGGCCCGTGCTGCCGTACCGAAGGGTCACCGCCACCCGCCCGGTGGCCGCGAAGTGCTCCAGGTAGCGGCGGGCGCTCACCCGGGACAGGCCGCTGCGCGCCGCGCACTCCGCCGCCGACAGGTCCTCGTCGCACCCCAGCAGCGTGTTGCGCACCAGCTCCGCCGTCTCCTCGGAAAGACCCTTCGGCAGCCGCGGCGGCGGCACCGCGGCCCCGAACACCCGGTCCACGGCGTCCTGTCCGGGCAACGACGACGCGATCGCCGCCAACTCCCGTGAGCGGCGCGCGTAGTCCCGCAACCGCTCCTGCAACACCGGCACCTCGAACGGCTTGATGACGTAGTGCACCGCCCCGCCGCGCAGCGCCCCCCGCACCGTCTCCACCTCACGGGCCGCCGTGATCACCAGCACGTCCGGCTCGTGCCCCACGTCGGCCGCCACCCCGCCGCGCAGCTCACGCAGCACGTCGAGACCGCTGATGTCCGGCAGGTAGATGTCCAACAGCACCAGGTCCGGGCGGAGTTCACGCACCGCGACCAGCGCCTCCGCGCCCGTCCTGGCCTCGCCGACCACCTCGAACCCCGGCGTCCGCTCCACCACCTTGCGGTGCAGCCTGGCCACCATGAAGTCGTCGTCGACGATCAGCACCCGGATCACGAACCCGCCCCCTCGAAAGCCCTCTCCCGCACCGTGCGCGGCAGCCGCGCGCTGAACTCGGCGCCGCGCACCGTCACCTCGCCACCCCGCCGGGTGCACACCAGGCGGGTCAGCGCGAGACCGAGGCCGCGCCCGGAGTCCCGGGCGGCCGCCTTGGTGGTGAAGCCGTGCCGGAAGATCTCCTCCGCCAACTCGGGCGCCACCCCGGGACCGGAGTCCCGCACCAGCACGTCGATGCCCTCCGGCGTCTCCGTCAGCCGCACCTCGACCCAGCCCTCGCCGGCCGGCTCCCCGCCCGCCCGGCCCCTCTGGTCCCCGCCCGCCCTGCCCCGCACCGCGTCCAGCGCGTTGTCCACCAGGTTCCCCACCACCGTCACCAGGTCCGAGGCGAGCGACTCCGGCACCGGGCCGAGGTCGCTGTCCGCCGTCAGCCGTAGCGTGCTGCCCTGCTCGGCGGCCAGGCTCGCCTTCGCGATCAGCAGCGCCGCCAACGACGGGTCGGCGACGTGCGCGTTGACGTCCGCGCTGCGCTGCGCGTGCGTGCCGCTGACGCCGCGCACGTAGCGCGCGACCTCCGGATACTCCCGCAGCTCCACCAGGCCGGCGATCACGTGCAGGTGGTTGGAGAACTCGTGCGCCTGCGCCCGCAACGTGTCGGTCGCGCTCCGCGTGGCCTCCAACTGCTGCTGCAACGCCGTCAGTTCCGTCAGGTCACGCATCGTGGTCACCGAGCCGGCCGGCTGCCCGCGCGTCACCAGCGGCATCCGGTTCACGGTCAGCACCCGCTCCCCGGTGAACACCACCTGGTCCCGGCCCTTCGCCCGCCCGGTCAGCACGTCGTGCAGCCGGCCCGTCACCCGCAGCTCGGCCAGCGTCCGCCCCGGCGCGTCGGCCGGCAGCCGCAGCAGCTCCCGTGCGCTGTCGTTGGCCAACGTCAGCCTGCCGTGCGCGTCCAGGCCGATCACGCCCTCCTTGATCCCGTGCAGCATCGCCTCGCGGTGCTCGACCAGCGCGGTGATCTCGCCCGGTTCGAGGCCGAGCGTCTGCCGCTTGATGCGGCGGGCCAGCAGGAAGGAGCCGGCCGCGCCGAGCCCGATCGCGATGCCGAGGTAGAGCAGCAGCTCGGGCGTCGCGGTACGCACCCGCTCCGCGAAGCCACGGGTGTCCCGGCCCGCCGCCACGACGCCGAGCAGCTCGCCGCTCTCGCCGAACACCGGCACGTGCGCCACCAGCGACGCGTTCCCCGAGCCGTCGGTGATCGAGCCCGTCCACGACCGGCCCTGTAGGACCGTGCTGTCCGCCAGCGGCAGCTCCTCGCCGATGCGGCGCGGGTCGGCTGCGGTCAGGATGCGGCGCGAGGCGTCGGTGATCTCCACGTACGAGACGCTGGAGACGCTGCGGGCGCTCTCCGCCGACGCCTGCAGGATGCCCCGGTGCTCGGGGTCGGCCAGACCGATCCGCACGGCCTCCTGCGAGGCCACGTTCTCCGCCACGTTCAGCAGCCGGCTGCCCTCGGTGCGGCGGAAGTCGGCGTTCGCCTGGGCGATCGACACCCCGGCGATCACCACGAGCACGACGACGATCAGGCCGAGCTGCAGGGTCAGGAACTGGCGGGCCAACGACAGCCTGGCCAGGCTGGGCAGCCGGAACCGCATCGGAACACCACCTCCTCTCGCCGCTCTCGACCGGACCCTACGTGCGGCCCTGTCCATCCGACCCGTCGCGAGGTACGTTACGCCGAGTGAAGCCCGTTCCGATATCCCCCGCGATGCTGCCAAACCGGGCGCGGGTCACCGCGCTGCTGGCCGTCCCGGGCCTGCTGCTCGCCGGCTGCGCGGCCGGGCCGAGCGACAGACGGCTGCGGGTGATGGTGCCCACGGTGGCAGGCGGCGGCTACGACTTCACCGCCCGCACGCTGGCGATCACGCTGCGCGAGTCCGGGCTCGCCGGCGACGTCGAGGTGTTCAACCTCACCGGCGGCATGGGCACGGTCGCCCTGACCCGCCTGGTCCACGAGTCGGGCAACGACGGGCTGCTGCTGCAGATGGGCCTCGGCCTGGTCGGCAGCCTGCACACCGGCTCGGCGCCGGTGCGGATCGGCGACGCCACGCCGCTGGCCAGGCTCGTCGACGAGCCGGGCACCATCGTGGTCGCGGAATCCTCGCCGTACCGCACCTTCGACGAGCTGCTCGTCGACTGGCGGCGCGGCCACCTCACCGCCGGCATCGGCTCGCTGCCGGGCGGCCCCGACTACCTGGCGCTGATGCTGACCGCCGACGCCGTGGGCCTGCCGCCCGACGCGGTCACCTTCAACCAGTACGACGGCGGCGGCGGGCTGCTGGCCGCGCTGCTCAGCGGCCAGGCCGACGTGATCGTCAGCGGCCTCGGCGAGCTCCGCCACGCGGTCGCGGCCGGCGAACTCCGCGTGCTCGCGGTCACCGGCCCGCGCCGGGTGACCGGCCTCGACGCGCCGACGCTGCGGGAGTGCGGCTACGACGTCGAGGTGACCAACTGGCGCGGGCTGCTCGCCCCGCCGGGCCTCGCCCAGGACCGGCTGAACCGGCTCCGCGACCTGATCGAGCGGCTCCACGGGCGCCGCGAGTGGCGGTCCGCGCTGCGCGAGAACGGGTGGGGCGACGCGTACCTCCCGGGCGCGGCGTTCGGCGACTTCCTCGCCTCGGAGACCCGGCGGGTCGGGGCGCTGCTCGACCGTTTCGCCGCGTGAGGCCCCCGGTCTCCCTGGGCATGACGACGATCAACAGGCCCGTAGGGTCGGGGTGATGACCCACGACAGCGCTCCGGCACCACCGGACTCCCCCGACCACGAACTGTCCATGCTGACCGCCGCCCAGGCGGCGTACCTGCGGGCGCTGGCCGCGCCCCGGCTCGACGCGGACCGCGTCACCTCCCTGCGGAACCTCGGGTTCCTGTGCCGCCGGGAACCGGAGACCGCTGGCCGGAGCTGGTGGCGGCGCACTTCGCCGCCCTGCGGGAGGCCGGCCAGGGCGGCGAGAGCGCCGAAGAACTGCTGCGCGGCACGCACGCCCGGCTGCTGCCGGCCGACGCCCTCACCCCCGAGCTCGCGGACGCGATGCGCTACGCGCGCGTGGTGGCCGACGGGCTGGTCCTCATCCACGCCCTCGACGGACCCACCTCGGTGCGCGTCCTCACCGACCGGGACGTGGAGCGCGCCGGGCTCGGGGAACTGGACGAGGCCGGCTTCGCGAACCTGCTGCGGGTGCCCGTCGAGCACCGGGAGGTGACCGTCGAGCGTGGCGTGCCGCTGCACTCGCTGGGGCGCCTGGGGAGTTCGTGGACCGGATCGACTACCAGCCGGCCGCGCTCTTCCGCCGGCTGATCACCGGCGACCACGTCGCCTTCGGCGCGGCGCTCGCCGAGGCGCTCGCGCATCACGGCGCCTACTGGGGCGGTTCGGCGGCGCCCCGCGCCGGGTGGCGCTCGGCCCGCTGGCGATGGCGAGCCTGGCCCACGAGCGCGGGTTCCCCGTCGACCCTAAGCAGCCGTACCTCCCGACGTACCTCGTGAACGGCGAGCGCGTGGAGGTCGTCCCCGACTGACGGCCGGATCTCCGAACCCGCTAGGGGATCTCGAAACGGATGCCCGTCAGCTCCTCGGAGGCGGCCCACAGCCGCTCGCCCATCGCGTCGTTCCTGGTCCAGGCCGCCCGCCAGGGCCCGCCCGGGCCGCCGCGCAGGGTGCGGGCGCCCAGGACGCTCGGCCCGGTGAACGAGTCCGGCGCGACGCGCGGCGCGGTCGCGGCGTACAGCAGCGGGGTGGCGCCCACCTCGGGCGGGGCCGCGACCAGCCGGTTGAGCAGCCCCGCCGCCCGCTCCTGGAAGGCGCTGCCGGCCAGCCGCGGTCCCTTGGCCTGGAGCTCCGTCGCCGCGTACCCGGGGTGCACGGCGGCCGCCAGCACGTCGTGGCCGCGCAGCCGGCGCGCCAGCTCGTGGGTGAACAGCAGGTTGGCCGACTTGGACCGCGCGTACGCGATCCAGGGCCGGTACCGGCGCTCGGAGTTGAGGTCCCGCAGGTCGATGTTGGACATCAGGTGCGCCAGGCTGGAGACGACCACGACCCGCGCGCCCGGGGTCTCGAGCAGCCGGTGCGCCAGCAGCCCGGTCAGCGCGAAGTGGCCCAGGTGGTTGACGCCGAACTGGGTCTCGAAGCCGTCCGCCGTCCGGGAGAACGGGATGGCCATCAGGCCCGCGTTGTTGATCAGCACGTCGAGCCGCCGCTCGCCCCAGTCGCCGGCGAAGGCCCGCACCGACGCGAGGTCGGCCAGGTCGAGCAGCCGCAGTTCGGCCCGCGCCTCGGGGACCTCGCCGAGCAGTCGCTCCAGGGCCGCCTGGCCGCGCTGCTGGCTGCGGCAGGCCAGCACCACCCGGGCGCCGCGGCGCGCCAGCTCGCGCGCCACGACAAAGCCGAGCCCGCTGTTGGCGCCGGTGACCACCGCGGTGCGGCCCTTGAGATCGGGGATGTCGCGCACGGTCCAGCCCATGCGTCAAGCGTAGGCCGCGCCGCGGTGTCGTGCGATACGAGTCAACCCCCGGTCACGTGCGCGGATTGTCCGCCGGGCCGGCCGCTCGGGTCCGCGCCCGCGTCCACCGGCGTCACGGTGACGGGGCAGCGCAGCCGCCGGTCGCGGCCGACGACGCGACCGGGACCGGTCAGCGTCAACGGCAGCCGGTGCCTGATGTCGGCGCTCGACGCCGCCAGCCGCAGTTCCAGCGTCCCCGGGTCCACGATCCGCCGCCCGGGGGCCACCGTGTACGCGGCCAGGTCGGGGTGGAAGCCGAACCGCACCTCGGCCGTCCGGCCCGGCGCGAGATCCACCCGCGCGTAGCCGATCAGCCGGTTCACCGGGCGTGCGGTCCTGGCCACCGGGTCGTGCAGGTAGAGCTGGACGACCTCGGTGCCGGCGCGCTCGCCCGTGTTGGTGACGGTCAGCCGCACCTCGGCCCCGGCGTCGGTGGCCACCGCCTCGGCGTCGACCGTGGCGTCGGCCCACGCGAACTCCGTGTACGACAGGCCGTGCCCGAAGGGATAGCGGGGTGTCGGGTCGACGGAGCTCGCCTCGCCCGGCTGGCCGAGCGGCGGCGCCAGGTACGACCACGGCTGGCCGCCCGGGTGCTCAGGCACGCCCACTGGCAGCCGGCCCGACGGGTCGACCCGGCCCGAGAGCACCCCGGCCACCGCGCCGCCGCCCTCCTCGCCGGGGAAGAACGCCTGGACGCAGGCGGCGAGCCGGTCGGCCCAGCGACCGAGCGCGTACGGCCGGCCGGTGAGCAGCACCAGCACCACCGGCACGCCGGTGGCCAGCGCCGCGTCCACCACGGCGCCCTGCCCGTCCGGCAGTTCGAGGTCCGCGGCGTCGCAGCCCTCGCCCGACGTGCCGCGCCCGAAGAGGCCCGAGCGGTCGGCGACCACCACCACGCACACCTCGGCGTCCGCCGCCTCCTCGGGCGAGTCGACGCGGCTGATCTCGGCCTCGGGCAGCTCCGCGCGCAACCCGTCGAGCAGCGTGGGGAGTTCGACGCCCAGCGGCAGCCCGGGGTGCTGGGCGCCGGCGTGCCGGGGGAAGGTGTAGCAGCCGAGCATCGCCGCCGGGTCGTCGGCCAGCGGGCCGAGCACCGCGATCCGCGCGCGGGGCGGCAGCGGCAGCGCGCCGCCCTCGTTGGCCAGCAGCACCACCGACTCCTCGGCGAGACGCCGCGCCACCGCCCGCATCGCCGGCGGGTCCAGGTCGACCCGGTCCGCGCCGTCGGCGAGCGCGGACGGCTCGCCCGACCAGTCGTGGTCGAGCAGGCCGAGTTGCGCCTTCTGCGTCAGCACCCGCAGCACCGAGCGGTCCACCAGCTCCTCGGCCACCTCGCCCGACCTGATCGCCTTCAACAGCGGTTCCCCGTAGCAGCGCCCGGCGGGCAGCTCGACGTCGACGCCGGCCGCCAGCGCCAACGCCGCCGCCTCGGCCGACGAGCCGGCCACGCCGTGGCTCAACTCCAGGAAGGAGACGCCGAAGTAGTCCGAGACCACGACGCCGTCGAAGCCCATCTCCTCGCGCAGCAGCCGGGTCAGCAGTTCCGGGTCCGCGGTCGCCGGCACCCCGTCCAGGTCGTTGTAGGCGGCCATCACGGAGCGGGCGCCGCCCTCGCGCAGCGCCATCTCGAACGGCGGCAGGATCACGTCGGCCAGCTCGCGCGGCCCGATCGAGACCGGCGCGTGGTTGCGGGCGCCGCGCGAGGCCGAGTAGCCGGCGAAGTGCTTGAGGGTGGCGACGATCCCACTCGACTCCAGGCCCCGCACGTAGCCGGCGCCGATGGTGGCCACCAGGTACGGGTCCTCGCCGATCGACTCCTCGGTGCGGCCCCAGCGCGGGTCGCGCACCACGTCGAGCACCGGGGAGAGCCCCTGATGGACGCCGACCGACCGCATCGAGATCCCGATCAGCCGGGCCGCCTCCTCCACCAACTCGGGGTCGAACGACGCGCCCCAGGCAAGGGGCGTCGGGAAGATGGCGGCCTGCCAGGCGTTGAACCCGGTCAGGCACTCCTCGTGCGCGATGGCCGGTACCCCGAACCGGTTGCTCGCC
The DNA here is from genome assembly GCF_042722465.1 of Streptomyces sp. NPDC127098. Lineage (NCBI taxonomy): Bacteria > Bacillati > Actinomycetota > Actinomycetes > Kitasatosporales > Streptomycetaceae > Streptomyces > Streptomyces sp. NPDC127098. Next base: position 4,030 of record NZ_JBHXFJ010000046.1, on the reverse strand, counting down.
GCGATCCTGCGCTGGTCCTCGGCCAACGTCCGCGCCCGCTCGGTCGGGTCGACCGGGCCGGTGCCGAACGGCCGGGTGAGGTGCCCGAGTCCGTGCACCACGACCGAACGGGGGTCGGGCGTCGAGGAGTTGATCTCGTGCTGGCGTGGGGCGACGTCGGCGTCGTCCTCTCCGGTGGTCTCCTCCGAGTCGGGCCAGATGCCGACCAGTTGGGCGAGTTTCTCCTCCAGGGTCATTCGGGAGAGCAACTCGGCCGCCCTGGCCTCGGCCGGCAGGGACGGGTCCTGCCAGGGGCGTTCGGAGTGGTGGCTGTGCTCGGGCATGAGGCTCCTTCTGTAGCCCTCGGGTCCGCTGGGCGGCGGTCGGCGCGGGTTACTTGCCGCCGACGCCCATCAGGCCGTTGATCAACTGCCGTCGGGCGAAGAGGTACGCGGTGAAGATCGGCACGATGGAGAGCACGACGGCCGAGAGCAGGGCGGGGATGTCCGCCCGGTACTCGCCGATGTAGTCGTAGAGGCCGAGCGTCAGCACCCGGTTCTCCTGGGACTGGGTGAGGATCAGCGGGAACAGGAAGCCGTTCCACGCGCCGAGCGCCGAGAACACCCCGACCGTGGAGATCCCGGCCCGGGACATCGGCACCACGAGCTGCAGCAGGATCCTGGTCTGACTGGCGCCGTCCAGTGCCATCGACTCGTACAGTTCCTCGTCGATGTCGCGCATCGTGCCCACCAGGATCAGCACGCTGACGGGCAGCGAGAACGCGGCCGTCGGCAGGATCACGGCCAGCAGCGTGTCGTACAGCTCGAGCCTGGTGATGATCCAGTAGATCGGGATGATCACGGCCTGGGACGGGATGGCCAGACCGAGCAGGAAGAGCTGGAAGGCCCGCCGGGAGATCGCGGAGCGGTTGCGCACCACCGTGTAGGCGACCGTGACCGACAGTACGACGGCGATCGTGGCGCAGGAGACCGTCACCACCAGGGTGTTGAGGAGGTAGCGCGGGAACTCGCCCTCCAGGACCCGCTGGTAGCTGTCCAGCGACGGGTTGGTGGGCAGCGAGAGCGGCCCGTTCTCCAGGTAGGAGGCACGGTCCTGGAGGGTGGACATCACCAGCACGTACAGCGGGATCACCACGATGCCCAACCACAGCAACGCGGCGAAGCCGGCCGGGTAGTTGGCCCTCGGCAGCCGCCGCCGCGGCGCGCGCCGCGGGCCCGCCGCGGGCGGCTCCCGGTGCGGCTCGGGCCGCCGCTTGGCGACGGTCTCGGCGTGGGTCTGCGTCACAGCCCCTCCCTGGTGCTCTGCATCCTGGTGAACCCGGTCAGCCGCACCAGCAGCAGCGACACGGCGGTGGCGATGATCACCAGGGTGGCGGCGATGGCGCTGGCGTAGCCCAGCTCGAAGGTGCGGAACCCCTCCTCGTACATCAGGAAGGGCAGGATCCTGGTGGCGTCGCCCGGACCGCCGTTGGTGAGGATCAGCACGGTGTCGAAGTAGGTCAGCGCGCCGACCACCATCAGCACGGACGAGGTGATGATCGTGTTGCGCAGCTGCGGCAGCGTGATGGAGAAGAACTGCCGCACGGTGCCGGCTCCGTCGATGGACGCGGCGTCGTAGAGCGAACGCGGGATCTGCCGGGCGCCGCCCTGGTAGATCAGCGTGTGGAACGGGACGAACTGCCAGCTGGCCACGAAGACGATGGCGATGAACGCGCCGCGCGACGAGCCGAGCAGGTCGGCGGTCTCCAGGTCGAACCACTCGGCGACGTCCGCGGCCAGACCGAGGTTCGGGTCGAACAGCGTGCGCCACAGCAGCGCCAGTGCCACCGAGGACGCCAGCAGCGGCAGGAAGAAGATCGCGGACAGCACGGCCCGGTAGCGCTGCCGGCCGGCCGCCCACACGCCGAGCAGCAGCGCGATCGGGGTCTGCACGGCCCAGGTGAACACGGTCAGCAGCACGCTCAGCCAGATGGCGTTGCGCATGCCGTCGTCGTTCCACAGCCGGGTCCAGTTGTCGAAGCCGATCCACGAGGGGCTGGCCAGGCCGTCCCAGTCGGTGAACGACAGGTAGGCGACCAGCACCATGGGCGCGGCGGCGAAGACGAGGAAGAACAACACGCCCGGGATCGCCCAGGCGAGGCCTGGGCGACCGGCGTGCGGGACGACGGCGGAGTCCCGCGCGGATTGGCGACTCATTCGACGACCGCCTAGATGTCCTGCATCGCGTCGACGAACTCCTGCGCCGACAGGTCACCGCCGAAGAGCTGCTCGATGTTGTCCATCATCGGCGTGGACTGCGAGGCCGGCAGCGCCTGGTCCCAGGAGAGCGTGAAGTCCGAGGCAGTGGTGACCATGTCGTACTGGAAGTGCGCGAACTCCGGGTTGCTGTGGCTGTCCAGCAGCGCCTCCGCGTTGGCGGTGGTGGGGATGTCGCCGTTGTCGATCAGCGCCTGCGCGTACTCCTCGCTGGCCATCAGCGAAAGGAACTCGACCGCCGCGTCCAGGCGTTCGCCCTCGACGTCGGAGTGAACCGACCAGTAGTTCGTCGGGTTGCCGACCACGGCCGAGGGGTCGCCGGCGCCACCGGGGATGGCCGGGAAGGCGGCGAAGGCCAGGTCGTTCTCGGTGAACTCCGGCTGCTGCGCGAGCTGGTTGGCGTACTCCCAGGAGCCCATCAGGTGCATGGCCGCCTCGCCCTGGGCGAAGAACGTGGAGGCGCCGTCCGTGGTGTACCGCACCGAGCGGAAGTTGTTGCCGAACGCCCCCGCGTCCACCAGCTCGGTCACCCGCTCGGCCGCCGCCAGCACGGCCGGGTCACCCCAGGCTGCGGAGTCGCCGCCACGGATCCGCGCGAACACGTCGGCGCCGCCCTCCCGGTCCAGCAGGTACTCGAGCCACATCAGCTCGGTCCACGGGTCGCCGCCGGCCAGCACGGCCGGGGTGACGTCGCGCTCGGCGAACGTGTCCACCAGACCCATCAGGTCGTCCCAGGACGCGGGCGGCTCCACGCCTGCCTCGTCGAACAGCGTCTGGTTGTAGAACAGGATCACCGGCTGCACGCCGCGCATCGGAACCCCGTAGATCCGCCCGTCGATCCCGCCCGCCTCCAGGATCGACGGGATGAACGCGCCGTTCAGCCCCGGCTCCTCGGCGATGATGTCCGTGAGGTCGACCAGCATGTCCTGCTCGACGAAGTCGGAGATGCTGCCGCCGCCCCAGTTGAAGAAGATGTCCGGCGCGTTGGAACCGCCCATCGCGGTGCGCATGCGGTCCTGGTAGTTCTCACCCGGGATCTGGGTCAGGTTGATGTCGATGTCGGAGCTCTCGTTGAAGCGCTCGACGAACTCCTCCTGGATCACGGTCGACCCGTCCTGGTACACCCACACCTCGAGACCGTCCCCACCACGCCCGGCCGGCCCACTGCTCCCACAGGCCGCCAGGGCGCTCATCGACAGGACGCCGGCCGCCACGACCGCGAGGTGACGTATTCGCCGGCTGCTAAGGCTTTGCATCGTCGCACACCTTCCGGAAACTCGCCGAAAATTATCGGATCAAGTGCCGAAGCAACGTACGACCCCCCGGGCATGCGGTCAAGCCCTCGCGCCCTGGCGGGCGAAACGCCCTGAAGGGGCCTGTGGTGGCTGTTGGTGGGGTGTCTGACGGTTCGGGCGGTGTGTGCGCCCTGGCGGGCGGAAGGCCTCGAAGGAGCCTGTGGTGGTTGTTTGTTGGGTGTCCGATGGTTCGGGCGGTGTGTGCGCCCTGGCGGGCGCGGGCCCCGAAGGGGCCGGGCGCCTCGCGGCGCGGCGCGGTGGGGCGTGGGTGCGCTGGGCGGCCGCGCCGCGGAGCGTCAGGCGCGCGCCCCCGGCCGCGCCGGCAGGCCGCGCCGCCACCCGGCGGCGCAGCCGCCGGGGCCGCGCTCGGCCAGCGCACAGCTCACGCCGCACTTGCCCGGCGGCGCAGCCGCCGGCCACGTCGCGGTGGCGAACCCACCGCGGGCGGGCATCGCCGCGCGGAGCGCGCAGGAGGGCGGG
>NZ_JBHXFJ010000045.1:0-62695 GCF_042722465.1 Streptomyces sp. NPDC127098 | reverse complement strand
GAGAACAATTTGATTCTCGCATTGATCAATCAAAAAATCTGGCATTGACTTCTTGGCACACTGTTGAGTTCTCAAGGAACGGACGCTACCTTCGGACCCCTCTCAAGGCCCTCCGGGCTTCCCTTCGTCTGCACCGCCGCGACCGGGGCCCTTCGGGGTTCCCCCCGCGGCGGTGACGTAAACGTACTTGAGCGGAGCGCCCGGATGCAAATCCGGGCGCTCCGCCGGCAGATGGAGCGTCAGACGTCCATGACCACGGGCATGATCATCGGCCGCCTGCGGTAGGTGTCGGAGACCCACTTGCCCACGGTTCGCCGTACCAGCTGCTGGAGTTGGTGCGGGTCGACCACGCCGTCCTGCGCGGAGCGGGACAGGACCTCGTCGAGCTTCGGGAGGACCGCGGCGAAGTCCGAGTCCTCGATGCCGGAGCCGCGGGAGTGGATGCTCGGTCCGCTGACGATCTTTCCGGTGCTGCTGTCCACCACGACGAAGACCGAGATGAACCCCTCGTCGCCCAGGATCCGGCGGTCCTTGAGGCTGGCCTCGTCGACGTCGCCGACGGACAGGCCGTCCACGTACACGTAGCCGGCCTGGACCTTGCCCACGATCCTGGCCTTGCCGCCGACGAGGTCGACCGCGATGCCGTCCTCGGCGATGACGATGCGCTCCGGTGGAACGCCGGTCATCGCCCCGAGTTCGGCGTTGGCCCGCAGGTGGCGCCACTCGCCGTGAACGGGCATCAGGTTCCTTGGCCGGCAGATGTTGTAGAAGTACAACAGCTCGCCCGCCGAGGCGTGGCCGGAGACGTGGACCTTGGCGTTGCCCTTGTGGACGACGTTGGCGCCCCAGCGGGTCAGTCCGTTGATGACGCGGAACACCGCGTTCTCGTTGCCCGGGATCAGCGAGGAGGCCAGGATGACCGTGTCCCCCTCGACGATCCTGATCTGGTGGTCGCGGTTGGCCATCCGGGAGAGAGCCGCCATCGGTTCGCCCTGCGAGCCGGTGCACACGAGGACCACCTCGTGGTCCGCGAGGTCGTCCAGGGTCTTCACGTCGACCACGAGTCCGGCTGGAACCCGCAGATAACCGAGGTCCCTGGCGATGCCCATGTTGCGCACCATCGAGCGGCCCACGAAGGCGATGCGGCGCCCGTGTTCGTAGGCGGCGTCCACGATCTGCTGGATGCGGTGCACATGGCTGGCGAAGCTGGCCACGATGATGCGTTTCTCGGCCCGCGCGAAGACCTGGCGCAGGACGCCGGAGATCTCGCGCTCCGGCGCCACGAAGCCCGGGACCTCGGCGTTGGTCGAGTCCGACAACAGCAGGTCGATGCCCTCCTCGCCCAACCGGGCGAAGGCGCGCAGGTCGGTGAGGCGACCGTCGAGCGGCAGCTGGTCCATCTTGAAGTCGCCGGTGTGCACGGCCATGCCGGCCGGGGTGCGGATGGCGACGGCCAGGGCGTCGGGGATGGAGTGGTTGACGGCGACAAACTCGCAGTCGAAGGGGCCGATCCGCTCCCGGTGGCCCTCGCTCACCTCGAGGGTGTAGGGGCGGATGCGGTGCTCCTGGAGCTTCGCCTCGAGCAGGGCCAGCGTCAGCTTGGAGCCGATCAGCGGGATGTCGGGTTTCTCGCGGAGCAGGTAGGGGACGCCCCCGATGTGGTCCTCGTGCCCGTGGGTGAGGACGATGCCGTCGATGTCGTCGAGGCGGTCCCTGATGGAGCTGAAGTCCGGCAGGATCAGGTCGACGCCCGGCTGTTCCTGCTCGGGGAACAGGACGCCGCAGTCGACGACGAGCAGCCGGCCTCCGTACTCGAAGACGGTCATGTTGCGGCCGATCTCGCCGAGGCCGCCGAGCGGGGTAACACGTAGGCCACCCTCAGGAAGCGTCGGCGGGGGGCCGAGTTCTGGATGGGGATGACTCAATGGACTCTCCTGACCACGCGCGCCACCGCCCCCGGGTGAGAGCCTGTGGCGCGCGTGTCTCTGTGCAATGGTCGGTATTCAGTTATCACCTTCGCGGTGACGCTCTTGTTCTCCGGAGTCGCGCTCCGGGCCGTTCTCAGATCTGTACCCCGCCGGCCGCCAGATCGCGCCGGAGCTGCTCGGTCTCGGCCTCGGTGAGGCCGACGAGGGGGAGCCGCAGGGGGCCGCTCGGCAGCCCGCGCATCGCCAGGGCGGCCTTGGAGGTGATGACGCCCTGGGTGCGGAACATCCCGGTGAAGACGGGCAGCAGTCGCTGGTGGATCTCGGTGGCCTTGGCGACGTCCCCACTGGTGTGGGCGTCGACCAGGGCGCGCAGCTCGGGCGTGACGACGTGGCCGACGACGGAGACGAAGCCGATGGCACCGACCGACAGCAGCGGCAGGTTCAGCATGTCGTCACCGGAGTACCAGGCGAGGCCGGTGGTGGCGATCGCCCAGCTGGCACGGCCGAGGTCGCCCTTGGCGTCCTTGTTGGCGACGATGCGCGGGTGGGCCGCGAGTCTGGTCATCGTCTCGGTGGTGATGGGGACGCCGCTGCGGCCGGGGATGTCGTAGAGCATGACCGGCAGCTCGGTGGCGTCGGCGACGGCCGTGAAGTGCTGGTAGAGCCCTTCCTGCGGCGGCTTGTTGTAGTACGGGGTGACGGTGAGCAGGCCGTGGGCTCCGGCCGCCTGGGCGGCGCGGGCCAGCTCGATGCTGTGCCTGGTGTCGTTGGTGCCGACTCCGGCCACCACATGGGCGCGGTCGCCCACGGCCTCGACCACGGCGCGCACGAGCTGGGCTTTCTCCGCATCGCTGGTCGTCGGGGATTCGCCGGTGGTGCCATTGACGATCAGGCCGTCGTTGCCGGCGTCCACCAGGTGGGCAGCGAGCCGCTGCGCGCCATCGAGGTCGAGAGAGCCGTCCGCCGTGAATGGCGTGACCATGGCGGTCAGGACCCGCCCGAAGGGGGTTTGCGGTGTGGAGGTCGGAGCCATAGGTTCCACGCTACTCGCAGCTCAGCGGGGAGTAGCCCAGCGGGGCGGACAAGGAGTGGATCCCGGCGCTGCCTGCTCGGGGGTTCAGACAGCGCCGGGTCCGTTCAATCACCCTAGATGAACTTCGCGAAATGTCGCAATACGTGACACTTCTATCAGGTTTTCCGAGGTCCACATGAACGCACCGACCGCGTCGACTACGGGGCGACCCGGCCGTTGGCGTTGAAGGCGGCGTACGTGAGCGGCATGAGACCGGCCCAGGCGCGCTCCATCAGCTCGGCCACCATCTCGATCTCCCGCTGCGGGAAGGAAGGCACCCGGGACCGCTCGTCCTTGGTGCGCAGGCCGAGGAAGTGCATCAGGGAGCGGGCGTTGCAGGTGGCGTACATCGAGGAGTAGAGGCCGACGGGCAGGGCCGCCCTGGCCACCTCGCGGGCCACGCCGGCGGCCAGCATCTCCTGGTAGGCCGCGTAGGACTGGCGGTAGCTCTCCTCCATGGTCTTGGTGACCAGCGCGTGCTGCTCGGGGGTGCCGGGCACGAACTCGTACTTCCCCGGACGCCCCTGCTGGACGAGCTTCCGGTCCTCCCCCGGCACGTAGAAGACGGGCTCGAGCTGGCGGTAACGACCACTCTCCTCGTTGTACGACCAGCCGACGCGGTGCCGGTGGAACTCGCGGAAGACGAAGATCGGCGCGCTGATGAAGAAGGTCATCGAGTTGTGCTCGAAGGGGCTGCCGTGTCGGTCGCGCATCAGGAAGTTGATCAGGCCCTTGGAGCGCTCGGGGTCCTTGCTGAGCTCGTCCAGCGACTGCTCACCCGCCGTCGAGACGCGGGCCGCGAAGAGCACGTCCGTGTCGGAGGCGCTGTGCTTGATCAACTCGACGGTCATGTCGCTGCGGAAGCTGGGGGTGTCGGTCACGGCCCCCACCCTAGACGTCGGCACCGACAGTGATTCCAGCCGTCCGGCAAATCGGACTCTGGGCATCGAGTCGGATTCTTCACCTGATAACTTTGTATTGACTCACTCGGGGGAGTCCATTCAGGGGAGGGAGCGACCAGATGACGCATCACGACGACTTCTCCAGCAACGTCACCCGGCCCAGGCGACCCCGCCCCGGCGTCGGGCAGCTGCTCGGACACGTGCTGTTCGCCCTGGTCGTGATCTCCGGCCTCGTCGGCGCCCTGCTGCTGGCCGGACCCGCTCTCGACGTCGAGCACCAGACCGCTCCGCAGGCACCGGAGGCGGCCACCAATCCCTGAGCGCGATAGCCTCACCGTTCACAGCCCGTCCCCTGTGTGATCCGACTGTGATACGAACGAGGACCCGTCGTGCCCCTTGCCTTTCTCTCGGCCGACCGTGACACCGCCGCAACCGGTCAGGACGTCGTGCCCCCACATCCCGACCCGAGCAAGTGGCGGCGCCCCTACCGGCTCGGCCCGTGGCGCGTCGGCATCGCCGCCTTCACCCTGCTGATAGCGGCCTACATGCTGATATCCGCGCTGATCATCGCGGTGGCCGGCACGCTGGCCGGCGCCACCGCCACGGTGGCGATCGCCGCCCTCACCATCCTGTTCTCACTGCGGCTGCTGCGGATGGGCGTCTGGGTCAGCAGCCGCGGGCTGCGCCGCGTCGGCCTGCTGACCACCCGGACGCTGCGCTGGCGCGACATCGCCCGGATCAGCACCGTCCAACAGCCGGTGCGCTGGCTCGGGCTGCCGCGGAGCGTCCAGGGCCAGGCGGTCCAGATCGAACTCCGGCAGGGCGAGCCGCTCGCCCCCCTGCTCACCGACCACAGCGTCGACTTCCTCGGCCGCCGGGACCTCTTCGAGCGGGCCGCCGACGTGCTGGAGGCCTGGGCGGCCGAGAACCGCCACTAGGGTCTGTCTTTTGGATCTTCGTGGATCAGCGAGCGGCGGATGGCGCCCGCCTGGCAAGGCGCCCCACGCGGCGGAGCCGCACGTCAGCCGCAGCGCAGCTCGTACTTGGCCGTACTCGCGCGGCGTCGATATGCCGCTCCGCGGCGTGGGGGCAACGCAGCCTGAGGGCTCGTCGCGAGCCCACGAAGATCCCAAAGACAGGCCCTCACCGGCCCTCGCCGCGTCAGGAGCGCGGCGGGCGCCCCGCGTGCAGGGCGATGGCGTGCTGCATCGCCTTCCGGGCGCGGGGCGTGTCCCGGGCGTCGTGGTAGGCGACGGCGAGCCGGAACCAGCAGCGCCAGTCCCCCGGGTTGGCCTCGGTCTCGGCCCGCCGCCGCGCGAACGCCGCGTCGGCCGCCGCCCGGTCGACCCGACCGCTGGGCGTCCTGGCCAGGTCGTCCACCGGCAGCCCGCCCTCGGCCTCCAGCTCCCGCGCCAGCCGGTTGGCGCGCAGCACGAAGTGGGCGCTGCGCCACAGGAACCACGCGCCGAGCAGCGGCAGCACGAGCACCGCGACGCCGAGCGGCACCGTGACCCAGGTGCCCTCGCCGATCAGCAGCACGCCGCGGTGCCCGACCAGACCGAAGTAGCCGACGAGCACCACGCTGAGCAGCAGGAAGAGCAGCCTGTCCCGCACGGCTAGCCGTCCAGATCCAGGCTGTGCAGATCCAGCAGGTGCTCAAGCCCCAGGGTGAGCCCCGGGGCACCGCCGATCCGGCGGATCCCGAGCAGCACGCCCGGCATGAAGGAGCCACGGTTCATCGAGTCGTGGCGGATGGTGAGGATCTCGCCGTCCCCGCCGAAGAGCACCTCCTGGTGGGCGACGAGGCCGCTGAGCCGCACCGAGTGCACCGGCACCCCGGCGACGGCGGCGCCGCGCGCGCCGTCCAGGGCGCTGCTTGTGGCGTCCGGCTGCGGGCCGAGGCCGGCCGCGGCGCGGGCCTCGGCGACGATCTCGGCGGTGCGGGCCGCGGTGCCGCTGGGGGCGTCGGCCTTGCCCGGGTGGTGCAGCTCGACGATCTCGGCCGACTCGAAGAAGCGGGCGGCCTGCCGGGCGAACTGCATGGTCAGCACGGCGCCGATGCTGAAGTTCGGCGCGATCAGCACCCCGACCCCCGGCGCCTCGGCCAGCCAGCCGCGCAGCGTCGCGAGACGCTCGTCGGTGAACCCGGTGGTGCCGACCACCCCGTGGATGCCGTGCCGGACGCAGAACTCCAGGTTGGCCATCACCGCGTCGGGGTGGGTGAGGTCGACGGCGATCTCGGCGCCCGCCTCGGTCAGGGTCTCCAGCTTGTCGTTCCGACCCAGCGTGGCGACCAGCTCCATGTCGTCCGCCGCCCCGACGGCGCGGACGGCCTCGACGCCCATCCGGCCGCCGGCGCCGATGATCGCCACCCGCTGCTTGCTCATCACGTATCCGTTCCTTCCCCAGCGTTCTTTCCCGCGGCTCCGAGGCCCCGGGGCCTAGGACATCGCCTCGGTCAGGCGCGCGGCGCGCCGGTCGTTCAGCGGGCCGATGACGGACAGCGAGGGGCGCTGCCCCAGTACCTCGCGGGCGACCCGGCGCACGTCGTCCGGGGTGACCGCCGCGATGTGCGCCAGCAGTTCGTCGACCGAGAGCTGCTGGCCCCAGCAGATCTCGCTCTTGCCGAGCCGGTGCATCAGGGAACCGGTGTCCTCCAGGCCGAGCACGGTGGACCCCGCCAGCTGGCCGATGGCCCTTTCGACCTCCTCGTCGGCGAGCCCCTTCTCCGCGACCTCCGCGAGCTGCTGTCGGCAGATGTCGAGCACCTGGTCGAGCCGGTCGGGCCGGCAGCCGGCGTAGACGCCGAACAGGCCGCAGTCCGCGTAGCCGGAGGTGTGGGCGTAGACGTTGTAGGCGAGACCGCGCTTCTCGCGGATCTCCTGGAAGAGCCGCGAGCTCATCCCGCCGCCGAGCGCGGTGGACAGCACGCCGAGCGCCCAGCGCCGCTCGTCGTGCCGGGAGACGCCGGGCATGCCGAGCACCAGGTGTGCCTGCTCGGTGCGGCGCTCCACGATGTCGACCCGGCCGGCGGGGCGCACCTCGCGGTGGCCGCCGCGCGGGCCCACGGGCTCGGCGCCGGTGCCGGACGCGCCGGCCCGGTCGAAGGCGGCCGTCACCAGGTCGACGACGGTGGCGTGCTCGGCGTTGCCGGCGACGGTGACCACCAGCCGGGTCGGGTCGTAGTGCCGCCGGTAGAAGCGGGCGATGCGGTCCCTGGTCAACGCGTTGACCGTGTCGACGGTGCCCAGCACGGGACGGCCGAGCGGGCTGTCGCCGAAGAGCGTGTGCGCGAAGAGGTCGTGGACGCCGTCGCTCGGGTCGTCCTCGGTCATCGCGATCTCCTCGAGGATGACGTCACGCTCGGCGTCCACCTCCTCGGCCGGGAGCAGCGAGCCGGTGAGCATGTCGCAGACGATGTCGACGGCGAGCGGCAGGTCGCTGTCGAGGACGCGGGCGTAGTAGCAGGTGAACTCCTTCGTGGTGAAGGCGTTCATCTCGCCGCCGACGGCGTCGATGGCCGAGGAGATCTCCAGCGCGGTGCGCCGGCTCGTGCCCTTGAAGAGGAGGTGTTCCAGGTAGTGGGTGGCGCCGCCCTGGGCCGGGGTCTCGTCGCGGGAGCCCACCCGGGCCCAGATCCCGAACGACACGGAGCGCACCCCGGGCACCGTCTCGGTGAGGATCCGCAGACCCGAGGGCAGCACGGTCCGCTGGACCGTCGTTCCGTCGCTGTGGCGTGGACGGGGCACGGCCCGCCCCACCGGATCGGTGGGGCGGGCCGTCTCCGTACCGGTCGGTCGGCTCACTTCTCGGTGGCGTCCTTCTCGGTGGCCTCGGCGGCGGGCTCCTCCTCGTCCAGCACGGGGACGAGGGACAGCTTGCCGCGCTGGTCGATCTCGGCGATCTCGACCTGGACCTTCTGGCCCACGCCGAGCACGTCGTCCACGTTCTCCACGCGCTTGCCGCCGGCCAGCTTGCGGATCTGCGAGATGTGCAGCAGGCCGTCCTTGCCGGGGAGCAGGGAGACGAAGGCGCCGAAGGTGGTGGTCTTGACGACGGTACCCAGGTAGCGCTCGCCGACCTCGGGCATCGTCGGGTTGGCGATGCCGTTGATCGTGGTGCGGGCGGCCTCGGCGGAGGGGCCGTCGGCGGCGCCGATGTAGATGGTGCCGTCGTCCTCGATGGTGATGTCGGCGCCGGTGTCCTCCTGGATCTGGTTGATCATCTTGCCCTTGGGGCCGATGACCTCGCCGATCTTGTCGACCGGGATCTTCACCGTGATGATCCGCGGCGCGTTGGGGGACATCTCGTCCGGGACGTCGATGGCCTCGCTCATCACGTCCAGGATGTGCAGCCGGGCGTCGCGCGCCTGCTTGAGGGCGGCGGCGAGCACCGAGGCCGGGATGCCGTCCAGCTTGGTGTCGAGCTGGAGGGCGGTGACGAACTGCCGGGTGCCGGCGACCTTGAAGTCCATGTCGCCGTACGCGTCCTCGGCGCCGAGGATGTCGGTGAGGGTGACGTAGTGCGTCTCGCCCTCGATCTCCTGGGAGATCAGGCCCATCGCGATGCCGGCCACCGGCGCCTTCAGCGGCACGCCCGCGTTCAGCAGGGACATGGTGGAGGCGCAGACCGAGCCCATGGAGGTCGAGCCGTTGGAGCCGAGCGCCTCGGAGACCTGACGGATCGCGTAGGGGAACTCCTCGCGGCTGGGCAGCACCGGGACGAGCGCCCGCTCGGCCAGCGCGCCGTGGCCGATCTCGCGGCGCTTCGGGGAGCCGACGCGGCCGGTCTCACCGGTGGAGTAGGGCGGGAAGTTGTAGTTGTGCATGTAGCGCTTGCGGGTCACCGGCGAGAGGGTGTCCAGCTGCTGCTCCATGCGCAGCATGTTCAGCGTGGTGACGCCCAGGATCTGGGTCTCGCCGCGCTCGAAGAGGGCCGAGCCGTGCACCCGCGGGATGGCCTCCACCTCGGCGGCCAGGGTGCGGATGTCGGTGACGCCGCGGCCGTCGATGCGGACCTTGTCGCGGATGACGCGCTCGCGGACCAGCTGCTTGGTGAGGGAGCGGTAGGCGGCGGAGATCTCCTTCTCGCGGCCCTCGAACTGCGGCAGCAGCTTCTCGGCGGCGACCGACTTGATCCGGTCGAGCTCGGTCTCGCGCTCCTGCTTGCCGCCGATGGTGAGCGCCTGGGCCAGCTCGTCGCGGACGGCGGCGCTCAGCGCCTCGAACACGTCGTCCTGGTAGTCCAGGAAGATCGGGAACTCGCCGGTCGGCTTGGCGGCCTTGGCGGCCAGGTCGGACTGGGCGCGGCAGAGGACCTTGATGAACGGCTTGGCGGCCTCGAGACCGGCGGCGACGACCTCCTCGGTGGGGGCGGTGGCGCCGCCCCTGACCAGCTCGATCGTCTTCTCGGTGGCCTCGGCCTCGACCATCATGATGGCGACGTCGCCGTCGGGCAGGACCCGGCCGGCCACCACCATGTCGAAGACGGCCTCCTCCAGCTCGGTGTGGGTCGGGAAGGCGACCCACTGGCCGCGGATCAGGGCGACCCGGGTGCCGCCGATCGGGCCCGAGAACGGCAGCCCGGCCAGCTGGGTGGAGCAGGAGGCGGCGTTGATCGCGACCACGTCGTAGAGGTGGTCGGGGTTGAGCGCCATGATCGTCTCGACGATCTGGATCTCGTTGCGCAGGCCCTTGCGGAAGGAGGGGCGCAGCGGGCGGTCGATGAGCCGGCAGGTGAGGATGGCGTCCTCGGAGGGGCGGCCCTCGCGCCGGAAGAAGGAGCCGGGGATCTTGCCGGCCGCGTACATCCGCTCCTCGACGTCGACGGTGAGCGGGAAGAAGTCCAGCTGGTCCTTGGGGTTCTTGGAGGCCGTGGTGGCCGAGAGGACCATGGTGTCGTCGTCCAGGTAGGCGACGGCGGAGCCGGCGGCCTGCCTGGCGAGGCGGCCGGTCTCGAAGCGGATGGTGCGGGTGCCGAACGGGCCGTTGTCGATGACGGCCTCGGCGTAGTGGGTCTCGTTCTCCACCTGTGTCTGTCTCCTCTGCTCGCCCCCGCCCGGTGGCGGCGGCGTCGGCGGTGGAGCACCCCCGCACTGGCCGGCCATCGATCGAAGCTCCCGGGGCGACGCCCGGGGGCCACTACCGAGGACCGGCGACGGTTCGGAAGGCGCTCCGCCTCGTACGTGTCTCCTGTGTCCTGTATGGCGCGTGCCGTACGGGACCAGCCTACAAAGGCATCGGGTTCCCGGCTCGGTTTCCACCCCCCGGTGGGGGCACCGGCCGGGATCGCCGGATCCGGCATCAGCGGATACGGCGAAGGAGCGGCCGCCGCGTGCGGTGGCCGCTCCCTCTGGGGCGTGTTACCGGGCGCCCGCCGCGCCGCGGCGGATGCCCAGGCGCTCGACCAGGGTCCGGAAGCGCTGGATGTCCTTGCGCGCCAGGTACTGGAGCAGGCGCCGGCGCTGACCCACCAGGAGCAGCAGGCCCCGGCGGGAGTGGTGGTCGTGCTTGTGGGTCTTCAGGTGCTCGGTGAGGTCCGAGATGCGGCGGGAAAGCAGCGCGACCTGAACCTCGGGGGAGCCGGTGTCGCCTTCTTTGGTGGCGAACTCGGCGATGATCTGCTGCTTGGTGGCGGCGTCGAGCGACGACACACGTACTCCTCGAATGATGAGTGATTGCCACCGAGTGCCCCTGGTCTGAACCGCAGGGGAGCTTCCGGAACTCGGGAGGCGGGGTCCGCTGAGCGCTTCCTCCAGAAGACTCCGGGGGCGCGTACGCAAACGGCCAGTGAGCACCGTACAACAGATCCGCGTCCCCTGGCACATCGGCCCCTGGTCGCGGGGCGGCCGGTCAGTCGCCCGTCAGGCCGCGGACCCTGGTGTAGACGTCGAGGACGGCCAGGCAGAGCGGGATCAGGGAGAGCAGCACCGCGCCCTCGGCGAGGTCGAGCGCCCGGCCCCAGAAGGGGGTGAGGCCGGCGCGCGGCACGATGAGGGCGATCGCGACGAGGAGGCAGGCGGCGGCGGTGAGCGCGGCGGTCAGCCACAGCACCCGCAGGCCGCCGGAGCCCTCGGCGTCCAGCGCGAAGCCGGCGACCAGCAGCGCCAGGGAGCCGAGGCCGGCGACCAGCAGCACCACCACCTGAACGGCGTAGCGGAAGAGGCGGGCGCGGGTGAGCAGGGCCAGGCCGGCGGCGAGTGCGAGGAGCTGCGCCCAGCCGTCGGCGGAGAAGCCGAGGACGCCGGCGGCGACGGTGGCCAGCGCGGCGCAGCCGCCGGTGAGGCCGAGCAGGATCTGATGGCCGCGGCGGGCCTGGGCCGCGATGCGCTCGGTGTCGACGGCGCCGGCCTGGGCCGGCTCCTGGCCCGGGCTCTCGTAGCCGGGGCGGGGCGCGACGTAGCCGATGGGCAGCCGGACGACGGCGGCCGAGAGCGCGGGCAGGAAAGCGAGCGTGCCGAGGGCGACCGGGACGCTGACGGCGGCGGCCGCGGCGGGGGTGGCCTCGGTGAGGATGGCGCCGAAGGTGGTGAGGGCGCCGAGCGCCGCGGCGCAGGCGGCCGCCGCGAACCAGCCGGCGAGCCCGGGCACGGCGGCGACCAGGGCGGCCGACACCACCAGGACGGCGAGGCAGCCGAGGAGCAGTTCGAGGCGGCCGACGCCGTGGCCCTCGTCGAGCGGCAGCGCTCCGGTGCCGGCGACCAGCGCGTGCGGCAGCGCGGCGAGCCCCGCGGTCAGGGCGCCGGCCGCGTCGTCGTAGACGCGGGCGCGGACGGCGGCGAAGGAGGCGAACAGCACGGCGAGGATCGCCGCCAGCACGCCGGGCAGGCCGTGCGTCTCGTGCCGGACGGGGTCGGCGTACCAGAGCACCAGGGCGGTGAGCACGGCCAGCGCGCCGGCGGCGGTGAGCCCCGCGGTGCGCAGCAGCCGCTCGTTCCACAGCCGCCGGTCGTGGGTGACGGCCTCGGCGATGGCGTCGGTGACGTCGTCGTGGACGGGCGGCGGCAGCGAGTCGGCGAACGGCCGCAGCGTCAGCACGTCGCCGTCGAGAACGCGCTGGGCGCCGAGCGTGCGCGCGCCGTCGAGCACGGTGCCGTCGCGGCGCACCAGGTGGTAGCCGACGGGGGCGCCGGGGTCGGGGGCCCGGCCGGTGAGGCGGAGGATCTCTGGATACAGGTCGGCGAGCGGGATGTCCTCGGGCAGCGCCATGTCGGTGCGGCTGTCGGGCGCGGCGACGGTGACCCGGCAGTAACCGGTGGCTGCGGTCGTCGTGCTCACGGAACGTATCCCCCTCGTGCCAGGCCCACGGACTGCGGCCGCCAACCCTATCGGCAGAGCGCGGTCCCATGGGCACGCCGGGGCGAAACCGCTCTGCACTAGGATCTGTCGCCCGACGACACCAAACGACTACCAGCCGTCGCCGCGGGGGGACTTCGTGAGCCAGATCGTGGTCAAGCGTCCGCCGAGGTCGTTGCCTGACAGGATCCCGGACGAGCCCGTGACCCTGCTGCCGCCGCCCGAACTGCCCAGGGGGCAGCAGGAGGGCGTGTTGATGCAGCTCGTGCCGATGTTGGGCATGGGCTCCTCGGTGGTGTTCTTCTTCATGCCGAACGCCGCGCCGATGATGCGGGTGATGGGCCTGCTGATGCTGGTGTCCACGATCGGCATGCTGATCGCGATGGTGGTGCGGTTCCGGCGCGGCACCCAGGGGCAGATG
This sequence comes from Streptomyces sp. NPDC127098, assembly GCF_042722465.1. NCBI lineage: Bacteria > Bacillati > Actinomycetota > Actinomycetes > Kitasatosporales > Streptomycetaceae > Streptomyces > Streptomyces sp. NPDC127098. The sequence goes on along the minus strand of NZ_JBHXFJ010000045.1, from coordinate 50,078 downwards.
GCGCAGCTGCGCCGTGACTACCTCAAGTACCTGGCGCGCACCAGGACGCGGGTGCGGGAGACGGCGCGCGAGCAGCGGGACACCCAGCTGTACCTGCACCCGGCGCCGGAACAGCTGTGGGCGCTGGTCGCCGAGGGCAGCCGGGTGTGGGAACGGCGCCCCGGGGACGCCGACTTCGGCCAGGTGCGGGCGGGCCTCGGCGAGCACCAGCTCGCCACGCCGCTGGTGGCGCCCGAGACGGCGCCGGTCGACGAGCTCGAACCGCTGACGGCGCGTTCCATGCGGCGCTTCCTCGACACCCACGGCACGATCGGCGGGCTGCCGGTGGCGGTGTCGCTGCGCGGCTTCTACCACCTGACGGTCACCGGCGAGGCCGAGGCGGCCCGGGGCACGGCCCGTTCGCTGGTCGCCTCGCTGGTCGCGCTGCACTCGCCGGAGGACATGACGCTGGCGGTGGTGACCTCGGCCGAGGCGGCCGGGGACTGGGAGTGGGTGAAGTGGCTGCCGCACGCGCAGCTCGCCACGTTCGACGGGGCCGGCACGCAGCGGCTCGTCGGGCGAACGGTGTCGGAGGTGGAGGAGCGTCTCGCCTCGGGGCTCGAGGGCCGGGGCCGGTTCTCGGCCAACGGCAAGCCGGTGCTCGACCAGCCGCACGTGGTGCTGCTGTTGGACGGGGCTCGGGTGCCGCCACACTCGGCGTTCGCGGCGGCCGAGGGAATCCAGGGCGTCACCGTCGTGGAGGTCAGTCCCGGCGGCCGGTCCGCCGACGAGCGCCGGGCGGGCCTGACGGTGTGGTCGGGACCCGGTGAGCTGCGCCTGACGTCGCCCGACGGCTCGTACTACGAGGGCGTGCCCGACGTGCTGTCGCTGCCCGCGGCCGAGGCGTTGGCCAGGCAGCTCGCGCCGCTGCGGCTCGGCACCGCGGCCGACGAGGACGAACCGCTCCTGGCCGACCTGGACTTCGCCGAGCTGCTCGGCCTCGGCGACCCGGCGGCCGTGGACACGGCCCGCACCTGGCGGCCGCGCGGCGCCGGCGAGCGGCTGCGGGTGCCGATCGGGGTGGACGAGGAGGGCCAGCCGGTGATGCTGGACCTCAAGGAGGCGGCCCAGGAGGGCATGGGCCCGCACGGCCTGTGCGTGGGCGCCACCGGCTCGGGCAAGTCGGAGCTGCTGCGCACCCTGGTGCTCGGCCTGGCCGTCACCCACACCTCGGAGACGCTGAACTTCGTGCTCGCCGACTTCAAGGGCGGCGCCACCTTCACCGGGATGGCCGGGCTGCCGCACGTGTCGGCGGTCATCACCAACCTGGCCGACGACCTGACGCTGGTCGACCGGATGGGCGACTCGATCCGCGGCGAGCTGCAGCGCCGCCAGGAGCTGCTGCGGGCCGCGGGCAACTACGCCAACCTGCACGAGTACGAGAAGGCGCGGGCCGCCGGCGCCCCGCTCGAACCGCTGGCCTCGCTGGTGCTTGTCATCGACGAGTTCTCCGAACTCCTCACGGCCAAGCCGGACTTCATCGACATGTTCATCCAGATCGGCCGCATCGGGCGCTCGCTCGGCGTCCATCTGCTGTTGGCCTCGCAGCGGTTGGAGGAGGGCCGACTCAAGGGCCTCGACACCTACCTCTCCTACCGGATCGGCCTGCGCACCTTCTCGGCCGCCGAGTCCCGCACCGCGATCGGCACGCCGGACGCCTACCACCTCCCGCAGATCCCGGGCTCCGGCATCCTCAAGTTCGGCACCGAGGAGATGGTCCGCTTCAAGGCGGCCTATGTCTCGGGCTCGTACCGGGAGCCGGCGGCCCGGCCTGCGTCCGCCGGGCCGCGCCCCGTCCACCGTCGACCGGTGCTCTTCACCGCCGCGCCGGTGCCGGTTCGGTTCGAGGAGCCGGCGCCGGCGCCGGCCGCGCCCCCGGTGGTCGCGGACGATCCGCTGTCGGAGACCGTGCTCGACGTGATCGTGCGCCGCCTCGAAGGCCGGGGCCCGGCCGCCCACCAGGTGTGGCTGCCGCCGCTCGACTCCGCGCCCACGCTGGACGAACTGCTGCCGGAGCTGAGGGAGTTGGAGGGTCGGGGCCTCCAGGCCCCGGGCCGTTCCGGAACCCTCTCCGTGCCGCTCGGCCTGGTGGACAGGCCGTTCGAGCAGCGCCGCGAGGTCCTCTTCCGCGACTTCTCGGGCGCCGGCGGCCACATGCTGATCGTCGGCGGCCCGCAGTCGGGCAAGTCCACCCTGCTGCGCACGCTGGTCGCCTCGTTCGCGCTCACCCACACCCCGCGCGAGGTCCAGTTCTACGGCCTCGACTTCGGCGGCGGCGGCCTGACCGCCGTGGCCGACCTGCCGCACGTCAGCGGCGTCGCCTCCCGCCTCGACCCGGACCGCGTCCGCCGCACGGTGGCCGAGGTCGCGGGCGTGCTGGCCGGCCGCGAGGAGTACTTCCGCCGGCACGGCATCGACTCCATCGCGACCTACCGGCGGCTGCGCGCCGAGGGCCGCCTGCCCGACGAGTCCTGGGGCGACGTCTTCCTGGTGATCGACGGCTGGGCGGCGTTCAAGCAGGACTACGACATGACGCTGGAACCGGTGGTCACGGACATCGCGGCGCGTGGCCTCGGCTACGGCGTCCACCTCGTCGTGACGGCGGCGCGCTACCTGGAGATGCGGCCGGCGTTGAAGGACCAGTTGGCGAACCGGCTCGAACTGCGCCTGGGTGACAGGTTGGAGTCGGAGTTCGACCGCAAGGTCGCAGCGGCCATCCCGGCCGACATCCCAGGCCGCGGCCAGACCCCGGACCGGCTGCACTGGATCTCGGCGCTGCCTCGACTGGACGGGGTGGCCCGGGCGGATGACCTGGCGGCGGGGACGGCCTCCCTGGTCGCCGCGGTGCGCGACGGCTGGACGGGGCCCACCGCGCCGACGTTGCGAACCCTGCCCGAGCGCCTGCTGGCCCAGGACCTGCCCAAGGGGTTCGAGCACCCGAACGCGGGCATCCCGATCGGCATCGGCGAGGCGGATCTGCGGCCCGTGTTCATCGACTTCGACCGGGACCCGTTCCTGCTCGTCATCGGTGAGAACGAGGTGGGCAAGACGGCGGCGCTGCGCCTGATCATGCAGAAGCTCACCGAACGCTACGGTCCCGAGGACGCCGTGTTCGCGATCACGGACTTCCGTCGCTCGCTCATGGCCGCCGCCCCGGAGAACCACGTCGGCGGCTACGCGACGACGGAGGCCAAGCTCGAAACGGACGTCCGGTCGCTGCTCTACCTCTTCGAGAAGCGGGCGCCCAAGGACGACATCACGATCGAGGAACTACGCGCCCGCAACTGGTGGAGTGGCCCACGCATGTTCATCATCGTCGACGACCACGACCTCGCCTCGGCCTCCGCCGCGAACCCGCTGGCCGCGCTGGCCGCGCACCTCCCCTACGCCAGGGACGTGGGCATCTCGGTGATCGTCGCCCGCAACGCCGCCGGCTTCTCCCGCGCGTCCTTCGACCCGCTCATCCAGCGCATGCGCGACCTGAGCGCCCAGGGCCTGATCCTCTCCGGCGACCCCCGCGAGGGCGACCTCCTCCACGGCACCCGCGCCCGCCCCCTCCCCCCGGGCCGCGCCCAACTCGTGACCCGCCGCCGGGACAATCCGCTGGTGCAGTTGGGATGGCTGCCGGAGGATTGACGCGAAGCGCAGTCGCCGGGCGCCGCTCGGGGAAGCCAGGCCATCTGGTTGGTGGCCGGGCGGCGGACTGGCCATAGGGGCCGCCGTAGTCGCTTGGGTGGTGTGGAACGGGCGGCAGCGGTGCCGGTATACGTCGGCACTGCGTCGCCACCAGGCGAGAGATAATGGCTGGTGGCGCGCCACCACGCCCGTCAACGCTGGGGCTGCCGACTCCCACACGTGTCCGTCCGCCCCCGCGCTCTCCAGTTGGTCAGCCGGCGAGCCGCTCAGGCGCGCCCTCAGCTAGACCTGACTCGTCGAGGCAACCGAACCTCTCGGCCACCGCGCGGGAGACGGAGTTGAGCACCGCGATGTGGCCGTCGCCGGCCGCCACGTCGTAGGTGAACAGGTCGCCGGCCAGGTAGCCTCCCGGAACGGAGTCCACCGGGCATGCGAACTCGAGGAAGGCGGAGCCGTCCTGTGTATAGGCGTACTCGCCTGTGGCGTACGCAACTTCGGACGGATCCGTTTCGCCGTTAGATGTCACTGCTTCCCGCCAGCCGAATTCGAGGGTTGCGATCGGGCGTTCCTCGTCCGCACCGTAGACGCGGCAGAATCCTTCCCAACGGCTCGCTGACTCGCGGAGGACTTCGAGGAACCCAGCCAGGTCCGGGGAGGTCGCCGACCGGTACCCACTGTCGCGGAATTCGTCGCGACCAGTGATCTCCTCGAACTCGCCCGCTGCGGCTTGTGAGATCGTCCCGTCGCAGACCTGCGTGGCCGGCACGCCGCTCGACGGCTCGGTGGCCGAAGCGTCGTCTTCGGGATCCGACGCACAGGAAGCCACCGTGAGCGCACTGATGATCGCCCACGAGACGAGCAACCGCGAGCCATACTGAGACCTCGAAGATCGAGTGGTGGACATATCAGCCTTCATTCGGTTGCTCGTCATACTGATTACTCACATCGACCCCGTTCCAGTACTGGTTCTTAACGTCGTCGTGGAGGCTGTTCGCATCCAGGGACGCAGCAGCTCTCTCCTCGTACATCCCGGCAAGGTCGCCCAACTGGATCTCGGTATCCTCGCGGAGGTCTCCGGTCATCATGTCTTGAGCTCCGCGATCGGCCTCCCCGCCTGCCGAACCATCGATCGACTGGCCGAAGAACTCCCCGAGGAAAACACCAGCCGTCGAGGCGGCGATGGGCACCACCACGGCCACAGGGCCTGAACTGCCCGCCACGGCGGCCGCAGCCGCACCGGTGCCGATACCGATGAGAGCATTGCTGCCGGCTTTCCACCAACTCGCCGCTTGCTGCTCGGCTCCCCTCGCAGCCTCGGTGCCCGCCCCATAGTCCGCCTCGATCTGACTGATCCGTGCACCGTCGAGGATTCCACGCACCTCGGCGGCGGTGCGCAAAGAACGCTCTCCTCGCGCGAAGGCTTCTTGATCATCGGGGGGAAAGGCATCGAGATTGCCAAGCGTGTAGACGTGTTGGGCCTGGCTCATGATGCGGTGGGATTCCTCGTGATGTCCCAAAGCGTCCAAGAACTCGATGGCGGCTCGGCGGCTGTTGTCGAGCCGGCCGTCGTAGGGGGAAGCGAAAGCGCTGTCCGATACCTCTGGAGCGCTTTGCCCAGCCATCGAGATCACGTAGTCGATGTCGTCCACGTACGCGGCGGCCATGAGTCCCAGACGACCGGCCATCTCGGGCTGTTCGTCGAGCAGGCGCGGATCGTGGGCGCCGTAGAGTTGGACAACCTGTTCCATCACGGCAGAGGTATGGGTAGAACGCAAATCGGTAACGAGCGCTGTTTCTCCGGCTCCGCCGAGCAAATCAGCTGACGCATGCCCGGTGGTGGCTGCCAGGAGTGCGTTGCCCAGCGACGGATGCGCGGGACGGGGATCAGGGGGTCCTTGGTGCTCCACACTGGTCCACCACTCACGCTCGGTGGCCAGATAGGCGAGGTGGTCGTTGAGGCGGTCACGGTTCTCGCGTACCGAGTCCGCGTCGGTGATGTCCACGCTGGCCGTCGGGTCGAAGTCATTCGGCGGTGCGAAGAACTGCGTGGAGGCGTCAGGGTTGTGGCCGAGGGCGTTGAGGAAGCCGATGACCGGGTCACGGCCAATGTTGCCCGCATCGATGAGGTTGCCCTCGTCGTCGCGTTCGGTAGGGAAGTTGAGCTGGGGGAGGTAGGGGCTATCCCACAGCTGGGAGGCGCGGCGGTCATCTGCGCGCTCGAAGTCGAGAAGCTTGTCGCCGTAGGCGAGCAGGAAGTCGGTGTCGTACTCGCCGGCGTTCATCAGGGCGCTGATGACCTGGAAGCCATAGGGCGCGTCGGGGGCGCCGTTCAGGCGGTTGGGGGCGAGGGTGAGCATCTCGTCCTCCCAGCGTTCCATCGCCGGCGAGTCGGAGCGGGTGGCGGTTCCCAGGACGGTGCCGAGGTTCTCCTGGAAGCTGGCGAGCAGTGCCCACTCTCCCGAATCGGGGGTGGGCCTTCGGTAGTTGGTCAGGTCGGTCCAGAAGGTCAGTGTGCCCGCCGCGCCCAGGCCGGTGGCCACGCGTTCCGCGAAGGCCGGGTCGTTCGCGTACCGGCTGAGCAGGGAGTTGGCGATGCCGATCTCGCCGTCGGTGAGTTCGGCGCCGCGTTCCGCCAGGGTCAGAAACTCCTGTGCGTCTTCGTAGGCGCGTTGTGCCTCGTTCAGGGAGCCGTAGTCGACGGGGGCGAAGCGGAGCGGGTCGGTGCCCATCGCGTCGCGCAGGGCTTGGGCGATGATCGCGTCGTCTTCGGCGACCGCGGCCAGGATGCGTTCGATCTTCGCGGAGATCTCGATGACGGAGTCCTGCCGCTCGCGGCGAGTCCTGTCGTCGAGGCCGTCGTAGTCGGCGGTGACCTCGCCGGATGCGCGGACGTGGACGCCGCGCGTGCGGGCCTCGACCTCGACGACCTCACGCAGGGCGTCCTGCCGGGACTTCAGGCGGCTGTACGCGTCACGGCACAGTTCGCGCAGGGTGCGGGCCTGGGTGAGGGCGGCGTCGAACTGCTCGGCCTGCTCGGTCACATAGGGGAGGGTGACGGAGGCGTTGGCGCCGGCCCAGTTGACCGTTCGCGCGCGCTGGGCCATGGTCGTGGCCTTGCCCACCATTCCCGAGTCGCTCTCGAAGGCGCGGACCTGTCTGTCCCAGTCGTCCACGGCCTCGTTCAGCTTCTCCAGCCGCATCTGCAGCACGTCTTCAAAGCCTGGCACCGCGATCTCCGTCTATACCGCGCCCGTGAGGCGGGGATTCAGCCCCGAACTCGCCTGCTGGACGGCGGCGGCCGTCTCCTGCTCGACCACGGTGTACGTCCGCACCGTGTCCTGGAGGTGCCCGGAGATGCGCAGGCAGGCGTCGCGCAGGGAGTCCGCCTGGGACCGCCACCGAGTGGCCACTTCGATGAGGGCGTCCCCCGTCTCGAAGCCCGGGGTGCGCAGAAAGATCCCCGCCACGTGGGTCTGGTTCTCGGCGGTGTGCCCCAACGCGTCGAGGTCGTTGGCCAGGTCGTCGGCACTGCCCTGGATCTCCGAGAGTTCCGCACCGTGTATCTCGAGGTCGGCGTCCCCGCCGCCTTGGCCGCCCGTACTGTTCAGCCGCGTGTGAGCGGTCTCCTGGCGTGCTCTTGCCTGGATCGCGGCCCACTCCTGTTGAAAGGACATGGTTCCTGCACTCCCTCAACCGCATGGGTGGTGCCGGCGCGAGGCCGGCACCACCCATGTTCGTCAACAGTGTCGGAAGCCCTCAGGGCCTCATCCCCTCGGCCTGGGCGGCACCACGGCGGTCCGCCTCGGCGTAGGCATACGCGGACTCGGACAGCTGGTTACCGGTACGCCCGAGGATCCGGGCCAGGTGTTCCAGTTCTTGGGTGAAGACGGCCATGTTCGCCTGGAACGCCCTCTGGGCCTCACCCTCCCACCCCCCGCCCACGGCGAGGAGTTCGGCGTGCAGGGTCTCGATCTTCTCGAGCAGGGCCCGCTCCTGCTGGTTCAGGCCCTCGGAACCCGTCGTGAGCGACCCGTAGTTCACGCTGAGATTGACCATGATCATTCCCCTCCCTGGTCAGCGGCTGGCGATGCCGTCGTTGAGGCCGGCCGCGGCGGCCCGGACGTCAGCGGCCTGTTGCTGTTCCGCCGCGGTAAAGCCGGCGGCGCTCATCTGGACGAGCTCGCGCAGGTTCTCGAGCGAGCCGGTGAGCCTCCTGAGGACCCCGTCCATCTCGGCGGCGGCCCGGGCGGCCTCGGCCGCCGCCTCGCCCGTCCATCCGGCCTGCGCGTCAGCGCTCGCGCCGCTCACTCGGGAACGGATACCGCCGAGTTCGCTGATCACGTCGCCCATCCTGCTCTCCAGACGACCGACCGGATCCGAGCCGAACGTCAGATTCGGGTTCGACATGCGTCACGTGCCTCTCTTCGTCGATCGCGCCGCGTCACCGCCGGTCGGGGCCGTCGCCCGCCCGGTCGGTCGCGTAGCGCTCTTCCCAACCCGCCATGATCGCGTGCAGCCGTTGCCGCTGCTCCAGTTCGACAGCCTCGTAGCCCCGCTCGGAGAGCAGCGTCACGATGCCGAGGGCTTCCATGGCCTCCTGCCGGATCCGCACGAAGTCCTCCAGCCGAGCCAGCACCGACTCGTAGCGCGCCGGCAGGTCCGACAGGGCCACCACCCCTTCGCCGAAGCTGCCGCGCTCGAGGCGCAGCCGCGCGATGGTGGAGATGGTGATTCCGCTGTCCTGAAGCGCTGCCTCGATCTCACCGAGCCGCCCGGCGAAGCCGCTCAGCGCGCCGTCACCGACGAAGAGGCCCGCCTGCCCCGTCGGCGCACGCGGATCGTCAGTCACCCCGCCCCCCTCCTCAACACCTTGTGCCCCCTTGATCACCGAGGGCCATCATCCTAAACCGGTGACGCCGCGCGCGGGCAACGCGAATACGAACAAGCGTTACAGGGATGATAGTTACCGTACCGTCCGGTCACATCCGTGTCCGTACTCAGATGGTGCTGAGTACCTGCAGCCCAGAGGGCCGAACGCCTATGCTTCTGTCGTGACATCGACACAGCAGGGGCTCACCCCGCGCCAGGCGCGCCGGCTGCGCATGGGGATCGCCGCGGGGGCGATGGTGGCGATGGCGGTCATGCTCGTCGTCCAGCTCGGCGACGGGTCGTCCCTGCGGTCCCTGGGGCTGTACGGCGCCGCGTTCGTCGTTTCCGGGTCGGTCATCGAGATGAGCCGCCGGGGACGGACGCGGTTGGGGATGGCCGTTCTGGTGACCGGCTTCGCGCTGCTGCTCGGGACCGACTGGTGGCTGCGCACGTTCTGAACCGGCTACGCCGAGGGCTGTGACGGGGGCGTCGCGGCCGTCGACGAGGCCAGGGTCCGTGACCGTGCGCTGCGGTACGATCACCTACAGGCCGCTGCCCTCTCCGTCGAGGAGTCGGCGGAGCTGATCGCCCGGGTGACGAAGGAGCGCTATGGCGAAGGCCCTGAGGTGGCGTGAATCCAGCTACAGCGGCGACACCGGCGGCGACTGCGCCGAGATCGCGGCCGATGGGGCCACCGTCGCGGTGCGGGATTCCAAGCGTGCCGAGGTGGCGTGTCCGACCGTGACGGTGTCCGCCTCGCGAGCGTTCGTCGACGCTGTGAACGATGAGGAGTTGCGCTGATGGCCACAACGGAGACGCCGGAGGAGATCGCCGCGCGTAAGGAGCGTGAGCGGGACGAGTTGTACTCGCGGGACATCTCGGGGGTGGAGTGGCTCAGCGCGCCCGACGGGCCGCAGGACGAGAAGGTGGAGATCGCCTACCTGCCGGGCGGCGGCGTCGGCATGCGGAACTCGAAGGATCCGAACACGGTGCTGCGCTTCACCGACGCCGAGTGGGAGGCGTTCGTCCTGGGCGCCCGGGATGGCGAGTTCGACATCGAGGAGCCGGAACAGCCGGCCTAGCGCCGCAGGCACGTGTAGGTGCCGAAGAGGCGTGCCTCGAAGGTGACGTCGACGATCTCGAAGCCGGCGCGGGTGAGCATCGGTTCGAGGAGCCAGCGGTAGGTGCTGTGCTCGGTGCGGATGTGTTCCGCGTAGTCCTCGGGGGTGTAGCCCTCGGCCGGGTCGCGGTCGGCCGCGGCGGCGAACCAGCCGGCGAACACCGCTTCGGCCTCGGCCGGTTCGAAGTCGTAGACGAGATCGCGGAGCCGTAGCACGCCGCCGGGCCGCAGGATGGCGGCGATGCGGTGCAGGGCCATGGTCTTCCAGAAGTCCGGCAGTTGGTGGAGCGCGTGCCTGGTGTGCACGGCGTCGGCCGGTGTGCCCTGGTGGTCGTAGCTGAGGAAGCCGGCCTGGACGCAGTCGAGGGTGGTCAGGCCCGCCTCGGCGGCGCGGGTGCGGATGGTGGCCAGCATGGCCGGGGAGACGTCGGCGGCCACCACCCGGCCGAAGATCCGGGCGGCGGCGAGGGCGAAGCGGCCGGTGCCGGCGCCGAGGTCGACCACGGTCGCGTCCGGACCGACGCCGTGGGCGCGGAGGGCGTCGAGGTCGTCGGTCGGGTCGGGATAGCCCTGCTTGCGGTCGAAGCCGGCGACGAAGGCGGGGTCGAGGTGTTCGGGGCCCGCGTGGGCGAGTTCGTCGAGCGTCCAGGACGGCTGTGGTTGCGGCATGCGCGCGAGCGTGCCACACGGGGGCACGCGCCCGCGCCCGGTTTTCAGGCGCGCCGGCGGCGCCGGTCGCGGCCGACCAGGGCGATTCCCGAGATCACGGCGGTGAGCACGGCGCCGGCCAGCACGGCGTAGGTGCCGAGCCGCTCCGCGCGTTCGGCGTGGGTCTCGCCGAGGACGAGGTCGGGGACCTCGGGCGCCGGTGCGGCGGGCGCGGCTTCGTCGGGCACCGGTTCGGTCGGCGGGTCGGCGGGGCGCTCGGTGAGGGCGCGGACGGGGTCGACCACGCCCCAGCCGACGTGGGGGTCGGGCCCGGGGATGGCGCGTTCCGCGGTCTGCTGGAGGTGGGCGACGACCTGCGGGGCGGTCCAGTCGGGTTCCGCGGCACGCAGCAGGGCGGCGACGCCCGCGACGTAGGGGGCGGCGAAGCTGGTGCCGTTGTCGACGCAATGGCCGCCGAGCGGCACGGTGGAGACCATGTCGACGCCGGGCGCGGCGATGCCGACGAAGTCGCCGGACTGGGAGAAGGGCGCGCGCTCGTTGTTGCGGTCGGAGGCGGCCACGGCCAGCACGCCGTCGTAGGCGGCCGGGAAGGTGTCGCGCTGTTCGCCGTCGGCGCCTTCGTTGCCGGCCGAGGCGATCACGACGATGTCGGCGGCGAGCGCGGCGTCGACGGCTTGGCGCAGGGCGGAGTCCTCGGACAGCGCGGCGTCGGTGTCCTGGGAGATGTTGATGATGTCGGCGCCGGCCTGGACGGCGTGCCGGATGGCGGCGGTGAGGGTGGCCACGTCGCCTTCGCCCTCGGCGTCGCTGGCCCGGATGGGGATGATGGTGGCCCCGGGGGCGAGGCCGACGAAGCCGGTGTCGTCCCGCTCCTGGGCGGCGATGATGCCGGCGACCTTGGTGCCGTGGCCCACCCGGTCCGTGGTCTGGTCGCCTTCCTCGTCGGTGAGGTCGGCGCCGCGCTCGGCCGCGACGACGCCGGCGAGTTGCGGATTGCTGGTGTCGACGCCGCTGTCGATGACGGCCACGCTGACGCCGTCGCCGCGGCTGACGGCCCACAGCTGGTCGAGCCGGACGCGCTGGAGCGACCAGGGGCGCTCCTCGATCGGTTCGGCCGGGAAGACGCACTGGGTGGCGTGGGCGGTCGGGGCGCCGCCGAGCAGGGTGGCGGCGGTCAGCAGGGCGAGCGCGGCGGCGGCGCCGGAGGGTCGGCGCATGGTCATGATCCCTGCGGCCGCTCGGCGCTCGCGATGTCGAGGCGGGGGCCGGTCGGCAGGAACTGCGACCAGTGGGCCGGCACCGGCACCGGGGTCACGTCGCCGTAGCCGAGCTTGATCTGTGCCTGTTCCTCTTCCTCGGTGCCGGTGGCGGTCGTCTGCACGGAGTGGCGCAGGCCGGTGTCGGTGACCAGGAAGACGCCGCCGGCCTCGGCCTGTTCGCCCTGCACCTGGCGGTAGAGGAGCCCGGATCCGGGGGTGACGTAGGCGGTGGCGGCGCCCGAGGCGATGGTGGCCGGGTAGTCGGTGCCCGCCCAGGTGGCGACCTCGGTCGAGCCGTCCTCGGAGTCGACGGAGAGCAGGACGGAACAGACGGTGTCCCGTTCGGGACCGTTGACCTGGCTGATCATGGTGCGGGGCCAGTCGAGGTCGTGGTCGATGCTCTGCTCGGGCGGTGCCGGGGTGAGGGTCGGCGCGCTGACCGAGAACGCGGTGCCGCGCTGGCCGAGCGCCTCGGTGTGGGGACTGTTGAGCATCAGGTGGGCGGTGAACTCGGAGATCGGCACGACCTGTCCTGGCAGCACGAGGTAGTTCTGCCGGCCGCTGCCGGTGGCCGCGGTCAACACCATGCCGACCTGGTCGGCGGCCGGTTCGAGGCCGGGCACGCCGGCCGGGGTGCCGACCGGGGCGCTGAGTTGGGGGAAGGCGATCGGGGAGCCGTCGGCGAGGGTGTCGAGCCACTCCTGGCTGACCGGTTGCGGCGGCCGCTCGTCCGTGAGCAGGCGGAGCAGCACGGCGAGGTTGGTGGGATCGGTCTCGCCGATCCGGTACTTGGTGCCGGTGCTGTCGACGAGGTAGCCCGCGTCGTCCTCGGTGGACCGCACGTACAGCACCTGCCCCTCGGTGAGTCGCAGGGGGCCCTCGACGCGGTCCGCGTCGCGGTCGGCGAGGACGAACACGGCCTGCTGGTATCCGCCTCCGTCGCGCGGCTGTTGGCAGACGGCCCAGCGCTTGGCCTCGGCCGAGTCCTCGGCGGACGGCAGCCGGTCGGGGGCGTAGGGGATGCCGAGGGTGGGGCCGCGGGGGATGGTTCCGCTGTCGAGCTCGGCCTCGTCGACGCTGACGATGTCGACCTCGCCGGGGTCGCCGAGGAGGAGGCGGGCGGAGGAGAGGTTGAGCACCGGGTGGAGTTGGGCACCGCCGCCCTCGGTCTCCAGGACGACGTAACGGGTGGTGGAGTCGCTGCCGATGATGACGTTGCGTCCCGGCTCGTCCCAGCCCTCGGGCACGGCGGGCCGGAAGAGACCCCAGGCGCCGAACCCGGCGAGCACCAGCGCGCCCACCACCATGCCGGGCACGACGGCGCGCAACGGACGCGGGGCGCCCTCCTCGGTGCCGGTCGGGCTGGGTTGGAGGAAGGCCGCGACCGTGCGGCGCTTGGCGAACGTGTAGGCGTTGAGCTCGTCCTTCCGCGACGCCATGATTGAGCGCTCCTCCCCCGAACCGTGAACCGCACCCGTGCGCTTGGTTGTCAGACCGGGGACCTACTATGCCGGGTGACGATCCGATCACGGTGAGGAGGGGGGCGAGGAGCATGGTGACGGCTGCCGCGACGGCGGTGCGATCCGATGCGGACGGTTCGGACGGTTCGGACGCGGTGCGCGCCGAGGGGGTGTCACCGCGTCAGCCGGCCGGCTCGGGCGGGCTGCTCGCGCTCTGGCCGCTGGTGTGCCTCCAGGTGGCCGGCGCCCTGGTGTTGGGGGGCCTCGCCGTGGCCGGTCCCGCGCGCCTGGCGCTGTGGGCGCTGGCGCCGCTGCCCGTGGCGCTGCTGGTGCTGGTGGTGGCGGCCTGGCGCCGTGGGGAGCCGTTGCCGCTCTGGATGGGGTCGGCGCTCGCGCTCAGGCGGCGGAGGCGGCAGGCGGCCGGGCCGCTGCCGGCCGGGGGCGATCCGCTGGTCTCGCTCGCCGCCGAGTGTGTGCCCGGCCTCGTGAGCCACGCGTACGCGGCCCGAGATCGGCGGGAGCTGGGCATGGTGGCGGACGGCGGTTCGCTGACGGCGGTGCTGCGGGTGGAGGCCGTGCTCGCTCCGCTGCAACCCGGCCACGGGGTGCGGCCGTTGCCGCTCTCGTTGCTGCACGACGCGCTGGACACGGATGGGATACGGCTGGCCTCGGTGCAGTCGGTGCAGCACACGCAGCCGGCGCCGGCGCCGCAGCTGCCCGACCGGTCGGTGGCCGGCGCGAGTTACGCCCTGTTGCAGCCGCAGGGGCCCGGTGGCGCGCCGGCGTTGCGGCTGACGTGGGTGGCGCTGCGGTTCGACCCCGAGTTGTGCCCGGCGGCAGTGGCCGAGCGGGGCGGCGGTCTGGTGGGCGCGCAGCGCGCGCTGGCCAGGGCGGTGGAGCAGTTGGCGAGCCGGCTCGCGGGCGCCGGGTTCCGCGCCACGGTGCTGACCGAGGGTGAGTTGCTCTCGGCGGTGGCCGCGTGCACCAGTTCCGACCCGGCGGCCACCACGCAGATCGGGCAGGCCGAGGGGCCGCGCCCGCGCCGCACGGCCGAGGGCGCGCGGGTGTGGCGCTGCGACGACCGCTGGCACACGACGTTCCGGGTGGCCCGCTGGCCCGCGTTGGGGCCAGGCGCGACGCCGCTGCCGGGCCTGGTCGCGCTGCTGACCTCGCTGCCCGCGTTCGCCACCACCTTCTCGTTGACGCTGCGCAGCGCGGGCCGGCGTTCGGTGGCGCTCGGCGGTCACGTCCGGGTGACCGGCAGGAGCGAGGCGGAGCTGCGGGCGGCGAGCCGGCAGTTGGCGAGCGCGGCGCGCGGCTCCGGGCTGCAGCTCGCCCGGATGGACCGGCAGCAGCTGCCAGGGGTGCAGGCCACGTTGCCGCTGGGAGGGATGCGCTGATGGGCCACGGAGGGCATGTGCTGTCCGCCGACGAGTTGGGCGCCCTCGCGCTGCCGGTGGGGGACGACGGCATCATCGTCGGCGCCGACGCCCGGTCCCGCCCCGCAGTGTTGGGGATCCACCATCCCGTGCCGTACGACATGGTGTTGGTGGGCGGCGTGTGGGCGGCGCAGGTCCTGGCGCTGCGCGCGGTGGCCACCGGGGCCCGGGTCGCGGTGGAGACGGCGCGGGCGCCGGTCTGGGCGCGGCTCGCGCAGGCGGCCAACGGCGGGGTCGAGTGCATGACGCTGCACGAGGTCGGCCGGGTCCCGCCGTTGGGCGCCACGCTCGGCAGTCCGGTGCTCGTGGTGCGGGACTGCGGCACGCGGCCGCCGCGCGGCCGGGTGGCCTCGGGCCCCTGGCAGCCGGTGCTGACGCTGCTGCCCTATCTGAGCCCGGCGGCCCCGCCGTTGCTGGAGCGGGCCTCGCTGGTGGGGATCCAGCGGGTGTCGCCCGAGGAGGCGGTCCAGCTCGGCCGTCTCATGGCACTCCCCGCCGTGCAGGCGGAGGCGCTGTCGACCTTCGCGGAGGACGCCGTGCTGTGGTGCACCAGGACGTCGCGGCGGTTGGTGCGGATGGTGCCGACGGACGGCGAGACCGGTCTGCTGGGTAATCCGAGCCGCCTCGATCCCACCGGCTGAGGGCGTTGCGGGAGGCAGTCCGCTGGGCACCATAAGGGGACCATTCCGCCCATTTCATGCAACTGATGGTCGCCTGCCCGACGTTCGCCTTGTGAGGGAACCCGCACCTACTGGGGAGGGGTGGGGGAGTTCCGGCGGTGACGACTAGGGTGATGGTGGGCACGTCAGGTGTGCCGTACAGAATGGCCTGATCCCGTGACGGGGGAACCGCTCGGGAGATCCGGTCCGTCATCCGACGTAGCGGGCCACTACAGATGCGGATCAGAGGCATAACCAGCAGCGGGAGGCGTCGTGAACAGCGATCGGGACAGGGTTCGCACCGCGGAGGAGACCTCCGCCGACGAACGCCCCGATGACGAGCTCCTCGAGGAGGAGTCCGAGACCACGGGGCAGTTCACCATCGACTACACGCCGCCGGCCTGGTATTCCGGCGGCGGCGCGAGCCAGCCCGCGGCTCCGGCCGGCGGCGGCGCGGCCGTGCCGCCCCAGCAGCAACAGCCTCCCGCCGGCCCGCCGGTCGGACCGCCCGCGGCCGCCCAGCAGCCGCAGGCACAGCAGCCCTCCACGCCCGCGCCGCCGGCCTTCCCCGGCCCGCCGCCCGCGCCCGGTGCGCCGGTCGGCCCGCCGCCGGTCCCCGGCGCCCAGCCGCCGGCGTTCCCCGGGCCGCCGCCCGCCTTGGTCACGGGCCCCCCGCCACCACCGCCGGCCCCCACACCCGAGCCCGAGCCCGAGCCCGAGCAGGCGGCCGAGGCCGAGGCCGAGGAGCGGTCGGACGACGTGACCGCGGCCTCCACCATGCTGATCTCGCCGCAGGCCGTGCGGAAGGCCAACGCCGCCTCGGCGCCCGCGCCGGAGCCGGCCGAGCCGGCCGAGCCGGCGGCCGAGGAGTCGTCCGCGGCAGCGGCCACGCCGCCGCCGGCCGGGCCCCCCGCCCCGCCGGCGCTGCCCGGTGGGCTGCCCCCGCTCCCGCCGGACTTCCAGGCCGGCCCGCCGACGCCGCCCGACAAGACGGCACCGGCCACCGACGGCGCCGGCCTCGTGGCCTCCGAGAACACCGCCATCTTCACGCCGCAGCGCGCGGCGCAGCCCGACGAGCCGCCCGTCCAGGTCGAGTTCGCCAAGCCGGCGACGGAGTCCGCGTTGGACGCCGAGGAGGACCCGGAGCTCGAGCAGGGTCCCGAACTGCTCGACGAGGTCACGACGGAGGACGGGCCCCCGCCCGCACAGCCGTCGGCCGCTCCGGCCACTCCAGCCGCTCCCCCCGGGCTGCCCGCGCTGCCCCCGCCCAGCGGTCCCGCGACGGCGGACGCCGCCCCCGGCCTCCCCGCGCTCCCCCGCTGGCCCGAGCCGGCCCAGCCGACGAGCCAGCCGCAGCCGGCGCCGCCGCAGGCGAACAGCGCGCCCGGTGGCTACGGATTCCCACCGGCTGCCAGCGCTCCCCAGCCGGCCCAACCGGCCCAGCCGGCCAACGCCCCCGGCGGCTACGGCTTCCCGCAGCCGCCGGCCGCGGCGCAGCCACCGAGCCCGCCGCAGCCGACCCCGCCTCCGGCGGCCAACGCGCCGAGTGGCTACGGATTCCCGCCGCCGGGCGGCGCCCAACCGCCGGCCCCGCAGTGGCCGGAACCACCCCAGCCGGCGTCCGCCCCGGCACAGCAGTCACTTCCGGGAGCCCCCCAGCCGACCCCGATCCCGGCCCAGCAGCCGCAGGCACAGCCACACGCGCTGCCGCCGGCGCAGCCACAGCCCGAGGCGCCCGGTGGCTACGGGTTCCCGCAGCCGGTGCAGGGGCCGGTGCCGGCCGCCGCGCCCGGGCCGCAGCCCGGTGTGCCGGGCGCCCCCGCCGGCTACGGCTTCCCGCCCCACGGGGGCGGCGGCGCCCAACCGCCGGCCGTACAGTGGCCGCAGCCGGGTCAGCAGCAGCAACCGCCCGCGCCACAGCCCGGGTTCCCGCAGCCCGGCGTGCCCGCGCAGCCGCAGGCCACCAGCGCCACCCCGGCCCCGGTCCCGGCCGCGCCGGGACAGCCGCAGCCGCCGGCACAGCCGCAGGACCCGAGGGCCGGCACCAGTTGGCCCGACCCGCAGCAGTACAACGCCCAGCCGCAGCCGGGCGCGCTCGGGTACACGGCCTCGGTCGAGCTGTCGTCCGACCGGCTGCTGCACGACAAGCGCCGCAACAAGCCGCGTTCGCAGCCGGTCAGCAAGCCCGCCTCGCGCTTCCGGATCGGTGGCCGGGCGGCCGAGGAGGAGCGGCAGCGGAAGCTCGCCGTCATCCGCACCCCGGTGCTCTCCGGCTACCGGATCGCGGTGATCAGCCTCAAGGGCGGCGTGGGCAAGACGACCACCACCACGGCGCTCGGCGCCACCCTGGCAAGTGAGCGCCAGGACAAGGTGATCGCGATCGACGCCAACCCGGACGCCGGCACGCTCGGCCGCCGGGTGCGTCGCGAGACCGGGGCCACCATCCGTGACCTGGTCGGCGCGATCCCCTACCTGAACAGCTACATGGACATCCGCCGGTTCACCTCGCAGGCGCCTTCGGGCCTGGAGATCCTGGCCAACGACGTGGACCCGGCCGTCTCGACCACCTTCAACGACGAGGACTACCGGCGCGTCATCGACGTGCTGGCCAAGCAGTACCCGATCATCCTCACCGACTCGGGCACCGGCCTGCTGTACAGCGCGATGCGCGGCGTGCTCGACCTCGCCCACCAGCTGATCATCGTCTCCACCCCCTCGGTGGACGGGGCGAGCAGCGCCAGCACCACCATGGACTGGCTGTCCGCGCACGGCTACGGCGACCTGGTGCAGCGCAGCATCACCGTGATCTCCGGAGTCCGGGAGACGGGCCGGATGGTCAAGGTCGAGGACATCGTGGCCCACTTCCAGACCCGCTGCCGCGGGGTGATCGTGGCGCCGTTCGACGAGCACCTGGCGGCCGGCGCCGAGGTCGAGTTGGACATGATGCGGCCCAAGACCCGGCAGGCCTACTTCGAGTTGGCCGCGCTGATCGCCGAGGACTTCGTGCGGGTACAGCAGGAGCAGGGCCTGTGGACGCCGGACGGCGGGCTGCCGCCGCAGGTCGCGCCGCCGCTGCCCGGGCAGGGTCAGCAGCCGCCGGCCTACGGCTACCCGCAGCCGGGCCAGCCCGGACACCCGCAGCAGCAGGTGCCCCCGGCCCAACAGCAGCCGCATGCCCCTTACCCCCAGCCACAGCCGGGCCAGCAGCCGCCGCCGCAGCCGGGCCACCCGGGGGCCGGGCAGCAGCCGCAGCAGCCCGGGTTCGGGTACGGCTTCCCGCAGCAGCCGGGGGCCTGGCCGGCCCAGCCCCCCCAGGGCTAGACGCCAGAGCCAGGCGGCCGGCCGGCCCCCGACGGGGCCGGTCAGCCGCCGGCGGTCAACTCACGCGCCCTGCGCCGGTCCTCGTCGATCCGCTCGAGCAGCCCCTCGACGGAGTCGAAGACCTCCTGGCCGCGCAGCCGGGTCAGGAAGTCGATGGCCACCGACTGTCCGTAGAGGTCGAGGTCCGTGCGGTCCAGCGCGTGCGCCTCGACGGTGCGCTCGGTGCCGTTGAACTGCGGGTTGGTGCCGACCGAGATGGCCGCGGGGAACCGCTCCCCGGCGGCCAGCAGCCAGCCCGCGTAGACGCCGTCGGCCGGCACCGCGGAGTGCGGCACCACGTCCAGGTTGGCGGTGTGCACGCCCAACTCCCGGCCGCGCCCGGCCCCGTGCACCACGGTGCCCTCGACCCGGTGCGGGCGGCCGAGCACCTCGCCGGCCGCGGCCACGTCGCCCTCCGCGATCAGCCGCCTCGCCAGCGAGGACGAGAACGGCTCGTCGCCCGGGCCGCCGCGCTCGAACAGGTCGACCACCAGCACCTCGAAGCCGTAGGTCACACCCAGCTCGGCCAGTGTCGCCACGGTGCCGGCGGCGCGGTGCCCGAAGCGGAAGTTGGGCCCCTCGACGACGGCACGCGCGTGCAACTTCTCCACCAGCACCTTCACCACGAACTCGGCGGGCGAGAGCTGGGAGAACTCCTTGGTGAACGGCAGCACGAGCACGGCGTCCACGCCCAGGTCCGCCAGCAGCTCGGCGCGCCGCGGGTGCGGGGCGAGCAGCGGCGGATGGCTGCCCGGCCTGGTGACCTCCTTGGGGTGGGGGTCGAAGGTGACGACGACCGCCGGCACGCCAAGATCCCTGGCGTGGGCCACCGCCCTGCCGATGATCAGCTGGTGCCCGCGGTGAACACCGTCGTACGAGCCGATGGTGACGACGCTGCGTCCCCAGTCGCCGGGGATGTCCGCCATATCACGCCAGCGCTCCACCGTTCATCGCTCCTCGCGCTATCCGCTATGCCGCTATCCATGTGGACCTGCCGCTCCACGGTACCGGGCCCCCTCCCGGCGGGGGACGCCCGCCTTGCCCTGGCCGGCGCCCGACTCCCCGCGGGCCTTCCCGCCCTCGCCCGGCTCGCCGACCGGCGCCGCCTGGACCAGCAGCGCGCAGGCGCTCGGGTGCAGCGCGGCGTCCTCGGGGCGGGCGAGCAGCGCCCTGGCCGCGTAGCGCAGCAGCCCGCGGTCCTGGTCGGTCAGGGCGCGGGGGGAACGCCCGGCGGTGCGCAGACCGTGGTCGACGGCGGCGGCCCTGCGTTCCGGTCGGCCGTCCTGCGCCCAGCGCTCCACCGCGCGGCAGAGCGCGGCCGGCTCGTCATGGGCGAGTTCGGCGAGCAGTTCGTCGGCGCGCGGATGGCCGGCGTCGATCAGGGCCTCGGTGAGCTCGTCCGGGGCCAGGCGGCGGTGGGTGTGCAGCAGGGCTTGCGCGGCCGAGGCCACCGTGACGTCCTCGGGCGGCTCGCCCTCTCCCGCGAAGCGCAGCGGCCGCTCGTCGTCGAACCAGCGGCAGAGCCGGGCGGGCGCCTGCCGTGGCCGGGCGGCCAGGAGCTCGCTCACCGTGCCGAGGTAGCGCGGCCCGTGGGTCCCGCGGTCGGCGGGCAGCAGCCGGCGGAGCAGGTCGATCCTGTCGTCCTCCTCGACGGAGAGAGCGCGCCAGAAGTCGGGTCCGAAGGGTTCGGCCGGGACGGTGCCGGCGCCGACCAGGTCGGCGAGCGCCCGGAGCTCGGCCAGCAGCGGGCGTGCGTCCGGCAGCGCCGGCAGCACCTGCCGGCTCAGCCGGGCCGCCCACCAGCCCCGGTCGGCGGGCTCTTCGGCGGCCGGCAGCGGCAGCAGGCCGCGCAGGGCGGCCGCGCCCCGCCCGCGGCCATGTCGCAGCAGGGCCTGGGTGAGGGCGCCGGCCCGATGCCTCGGCAGTCCGCTGCGTGCCGCGGCCGCGAGCGCGGCGTCCATCGCGAGGTGGCGGCCGTGCAGCCAGTCGGCGAACTCCTCGTCGGCGAACCGGTAGTCGGCGCCGGAAGGACGCAGCAGCCCCTGGTCGAGCACGGCCCTGGCCCAGCCGCCGGGCCAGGGGAAGAGGGCGTCGAAGGCCCGCCTCGGCAGGACGCCGGTCAGGGCCGAGCGCCGCGCCGCCTGGTGGATCCTGGCCGCCGCCCTGGTCGCGGCGTGCCGGTCGGCGGCGCCGCCGGCCAGCGTCTCCGCCAGGCGGAGCGCGACGAGGTCGAGGTGGGCCGAGAAGATCTCGTCCCGGTCGGGGGCGCCGCCGGCGCCGGCGGGCTGGGCGGCGCGGATCCGGGCCAGCATCCGCAGCGACAGCGGGTGTGCCGCCTCGCCGGGGGCGAGGCCGGCCGCGTCGAGGCCGGCGGCCGCCCTGGCCCGGCTGGCGGGGCCGGGGCCGAGGTCGCCGATCGGCAGGTGGGCGGGGAGCGTGCCGGCCGGTGCGCCGTACAGGGTGCCGGGCGGGTGGAGTCGCCCCGCGTGCTCCCAGAACTCGGGGCGGCAGGCCAGCACCAGGCGGGCACCGGCGGCCCGCAGCCAGTCGGCGGTGGCCCGCGTCCAGCCGGGCAGCCGGGCGGCCAGCTCGGCCGGCATCTCCTCCGGGCCGTCGAGCACCACGAGCAGCGGGTGGCCCGCCGCCCGCGCGGTCCTGGCGGCCACGTCCGGATCGGCGCGGGCCAGGGCGCGGCCCACCGCGTCCCGCAGCCCGCTGTCGTCGGGCCACAGCGCGGCGCCGGAGAGCCAGACGGTGGGCGGCCGGCGGGCGGCGTGGGCGGCGAGCAGGGTGGTGCGGCCGGTGCCGGGCGGCCCGACCAGGGCGGCGACGCTGGCGCTCCCCCGGTCGAACGCGACGAGTTCGGCCGCCAGTTCCGGCCGGTCGTGGGCCGTGGCGCGGACGCCGGCGGCGGCCAGCGAGTCGGCGGCCAGGGTCCGCACCCCGGCGAGGTTGAGGGCGGTGCCGTAGCCGGGCACCTCGGTGCCGTTGCGCCGCAGCAGCTCGACGAGCGGCCCCTGGCCCTCGATGGCGGCCGCCGTGTGCAGTGGCACGGCGAAGCCCGGCGGGCGCCCCGGTGCGCGCAGCGCCGTGGTGAGAACGGCCAGCGCCGCTCCCGAGATCGGGTCGACGACGGGGCCCCCGGTGTGGGCGGCGTCGAGCCGGAGCCCGGCGGTGGCGCCCGGTGCCAGGCGCAGCTCCAGGGCCTCCTCGATCCGGTGGTAGCGGTCGGTGGCCGTGTAGACGGCGGGTCCGCCCGGCGCGTGCAGCGTGGCGTCCGCCCAGTCGTGGCCGACCAGCAGCCGGACGGGCCCCGCCCGGTCGGGGGCGATGACCAGCCCGGGCGCGCCGGGCGGTGGCTCCTGGACCCGGATCAGGGCCAGGTCCCAGTGCGGGAGCCCGGTGACGTCCGCGGCCTCGACGACGCGTGCCTCACCGCCCGGCCAGCGCAGGACCAGTCTGGCGAGACCGTCGACGGCCTCGTGGCTGGTGATCAGGGTGCCGTCCAGGTCGGCCGCGAAGCCGAGGCCGCGCGGCCGGCCCGCCAGGTCCCCGACCCGCACCAGGGCCGGCCCGGTCCTGGCCGTGGTCGCCACCGAGCCCATCGTCATCCTCGAACCTCCCCTGCCGCCTGCCCTGACGAGTCAGGGGGAGGTCCTGCCCAGCGGCGGCCCGAAACCCACCGGAAGCCGCGCGCGCCCCTCGGACGCCGCAGTCCCCGGGCCGCTCTTCACCCGATCCGGTGAGCGGAGGGGTCAGCCCTGGGGGGCGAAGACGGCCAGGCTCCGCGCCCGGTCGCCCTCGGCCTCGACCAGCGCCACGAGCCGGTCGTCGGGTCCGAAGACGGCCACCGGCCCGGCCGGCAGCCGCGGCGTCGTGATGCGGGCGCCGTTGCCGAGCAGCCTGGCCTCCCGCTCCGTCACGTCCCAGCGTGGGAAGGCGGCCGCCGCGGCCTCGCCGAGCGGCAGCACGGTCAGCTCGGCGCGCAGCTCGTCGAGGGTGCGGGCGAGGTCCACCTGGTAGGGGCCGACCCGGGTGCGGCGCAGCGCCGTCAGGTGGCCGCCGGTGCCGAGCGAGGCGCCGAGGTCGCGGGCCAGGGCACGGATGTAGGTGCCCGAGGAGCAGACCACGGTGACGTCCAGGTCGGTGACGGTGAGGCCGTCGGGAAGGGTGCGCTCGACCACCCGGTCCACCGTGAAGGTGGAGACGGTCACCGGGCGGGCCGGGATCTCCACGTCCTCGCCGGCCAGGACCCGCCGGTAGGACCGCTTGCCGTCGATCTTGACGGCGCTGACCTTGGCCGGCACCTGCATGATGTCGCCGGTCAGCCGGGCCACGCCGGCGGCGATGTCGGCCGGGTCGAGGCCGGCGGCGCCCCGGCCGGCGGTGATCTCGCCCTCGGCGTCGTCGGTGATGGTGGTCTGGCCGAGCCGGATGGTGCCCCGGTACTCCTTGTCGGTGAGGGCCAGATGGCCGAGCAGCCGGGTGGCCCGGCCGAGGCCGAGCAGCAGCACGCCGGTGGCCATGGGGTCCAGGGTGCCGGCGTGCCCGACGCGCCGGGTGCGGGCGATGCCGCGCAGCACCGCGACGACATCGTGGGAGGTGAAACCGGCGGGCTTGTCGACGATGACGAGCCCGTCGGCCGTGGGTCGGCTCATGTGCTGGTCAGTCCTCGTCCCCGCGCCCCTCGGCGCCCGAGAGCCCCTCCTCGTCCTCCCCGGCGCGCTCCCGGTCCTCGCCGGCGTCGCGGTAGGGGTCGGCGCCGGCCGCGTACTGGGCGCCGGCCGACGAGCGGCGCAGCTCCTCGTCACGCTCCCGCGCCTTGTCGAAGAGGTGGTCGAGGTTGCGCGCGGTCTCGGGCAGCGCGTCGGGCACGAACTCCAGGCTCGGGGTGTGCTTGACGCCGGCCGCCGCTCCGACGGCCGACCGCAGCACGCCTCTGGCGCTGCGCAGCCCCGCGGCCACCTCCTGCCGGTCGGCCTCGTCGCCGTACACCGTGTAGAAGACGGTCGCCTCCCGCAGGTCCCCGGTGACCCTGGTGTCGGTGATGGTCACCCGGCTGCCCAGCCTGGGGTCCTTGATGTCCCGCTGCAGCTTCTGGGCGACCACCTCGCGGATGAGGTCCGCCAGCCTCTTCGCCCGTGCCTTGTCGGCCACTGCTCCGTCTCCTCGCACAGTTCTGGAAATGTCGCGGCTGTCTGCCAGCCTGCTCCGGTAGGGATCGGCCGGCTACTCGTCCTCGCCGCCGTGGATCCGCCGCCGCACGGACAGCAGTTCCACCTCGGGGCGGTCCGCCACCCAGCGCTCGCACTGGTCGAGCACCTCGGTGAGCCGGCCGGTGTCCCCCGAGACCACGGCGAGACCGATGTGGGCCCGCCGGTAGAGGTCCTGGTCGCCCACCTCGGCGACGCTCACGGCGTACCTGCGCCGCAGTTCCGCCACGATCGGTCGCACCACCGAGCGCTTCTCCTTGAGGGAGCGCACGTCGCCGAGCAGCAGGTCGAAGGAGAGTGTCCCGGTATACATGCGGTGATCGTAACGGCGACGGCCGGGGCCGATCGACGGGGTTTCCCCCGCCGACCGACCCCGGCCCGACCGTCAGACGCGCGGCTTCTCGCGCATCTCGTAGGTCGCGATGACGTCGTCCACCTTGATGTCGTTGAAGTTTCCGAGGTTGATACCGCCCTCGAAGCCCTCGCGGATCTCGGTGACATCGTCCTTGAAGCGCCGCAGCCCCTCGATGGTGAGGTTCTCGGCGACGACCTTGCCGTCGCGGACCAGCCGGGCCTTGGTGTTCCGCCGCACCTCGCCGGAGCGGATGAGGACACCCGCGATGTTGCCCAGCTTGGAGGAGCGGAAGACCTCGCGGATCTCCGCGGTGCCCAGCTCGACCTCCTCGTACTCCGGCTTCAGCAGGCCCTTCAGAGCCGCCTCGATCTCCTCGATCGCCTGGTAGATGACCGAGTAGTACCGGACGTCCACGCCCTCGCGCTCGGCCGCCTGCGTGGCACGCCCCTCGGCGCGCACGTTGAAGCCGATGACGATGGCGTCGGAGCCGCTGGCCAGGTCGATGTCGGTCTCGGTGACCGCGCCGACGCCCCGGTGGAGCACCCGCAGGTCGACGCCGTCGCCGACGTCGAGCTGGAGCAGCGAGGACTCCAGGGCCTCGACGGAACCGGACGCGTCGCCCTTGATGATGAGGTTGAGCTGCTGCACCTCGCCGGCCTTGAGCACCGTGTCCAGGTTCTCCAGGGAGACCCGGCGGGTGCGCTTGGCGAACGCCGCGTTCCGCTCGCGGGCGGCCCGCTTCTCTGCGATCTGCCGCGCGGTCCGGTCGTCGGAGACCACCAGGAAGTTGTCCCCGGCGCCCGGCACGTTGGTCAGACCCTGCACCAGCACCGGCGTCGAGGGCCCGGCCTCGGCGAGCGTGCGCCCGGTGTCGTCGAGCATGGCCCGCACGCGGCCGTGGGCGTCGCCCACCACCATCGTGTCGCCGACGCGCAGCGTGCCGCGCTGGACCAGCACGGTGGCCACGGCGCCGCGGCCCCGGTCCAGGTGTGCCTCGATGGCGATGCCCTGGGCGTCCTGGCTGGGGTTGGCCCGCAGGTCGAGGGCCGCGTCGGCGGTCAGGACGACCGCCTCGAGCAGCGACTCGATGTTGGTGCCCTGGCGCGCGGAGATGTCGACGAACATCGTGTCGCCGCCGTACTCCTCGGCCACCAGGCCGAACTCGGTCAGCTGGCCGCGGACCTTGGTCGGGTCGGCGCCCTCGACGTCGATCTTGTTGACCGCGACGACGATCGGCACGTCGGCCGCCTTGGCGTGGTTCAACGCCTCGATGGTCTGCGGCATCACGCCGTCGTTGGCCGCCACCACGAGGATGGCGATGTCCGTCGACTTGGCACCACGGGCACGCATGGCGGTGAACGCCTCGTGACCCGGGGTGTCGATGAAGGTGATGCGCCGCTCTTCGTCGTTGACGTCGATCGACACCTGGTAGGCACCGATGTGCTGGGTGATGCCGCCGGCCTCGCCCTCGATGACGTTGGTCTTGCGGATCGCGTCCAGCAGGCGGGTCTTACCGTGGTCGACGTGACCCATGACGGTCACCACCGGCGGCCGGGAGACCAGCTCCTCCTCGCCACCCTCGTTCTCGCCGAACTCGATGTCGAAGGACTCGAGAAGCTCGCGGTCCTCCTCCTCCGGGCTGACGATCTGGACGGTGTAGTTCATCTCCTCGCCGAGCAGGTGCAGCGTCTCGTCGGAGACGGACTGCGTCGCGGTGACCATCTCGCCCAGGTTGAACATGACCTGGACCAGCGACGCGGGGTTGGCGTTGATCTTCTCCGCGAAGTCGGTGAGGGACGCGCCACGGGAGAGCCTGATGGTCTCGCCCTTGCCGCGCGGCAGCATCACGCCGCCGATGGACGGGGCCTGCATGGCCTCGTACTCCTGGCGCCGCTGCCGCTTCGACTTGCGACCGCGCCGCGCGGGGCCACCGGGACGCCCGAAGGCGCCCTGGGTGCCGCCGCGACCGCCCGGGCCGCCCGGCCGGCCACCGCCGCCGGGGCCGCCACCGAAGCCGCCGGGACGGCCACCGCCGCCGCCGAAGCCACCGCCGCCACCGGGACGCGCGCCGCCGCCGCGGCCGGCGAAGCCGCCGCCGCCACCGGGACGGGCGCCACCGCCGCCACCGCCCGGACGGGCGCCGGGGCCGCCGCCGGGGCGGCCGGCGCCGGACGGGCGCTGCGGCATCATGCCCGGGTTGGGCCGGCTACCGCCGGGGCCCGGACGCGGGCCGCCGGGGGCCGCGCCCTGCGGACGCGGCATGTTGCCCGGGGTCACCCGACCGCCACCCGGCGCCTGCGGGCGCGGGGGACGGTCCTGACCGCCGGGACGCGGGCCGCCCTGGGCCGGCGCGCCAGGCCGGGGCGCAGGGCCGGGACGCGGCGCCTGCTGCGGCCTGGCCATGCCGGTGGAACCACTGGTCGTGAACGGGTTGTTGCCCGGACGCGGGCCGGCCGGGCGGCCGCCCGGCTTGGGCGCCGCGGGAGCCGGCTTGGCCGGGGCGGGACCCGGACGGGCGCCGGGCTTGGGCCCGCTGGGACCGCCGGGACGGGCACCCGGACGCGGGCCCTGCTGGGCGCCGGGACGCGGGCCGGCCGGACGCTCCTGCCGGGGCTGCTGGGGGGCCTGCTCGCCACCGCCGGTCGTCGGCTGGGTGAACTCGGGGGCCGCGGGGGCCGGCTTGGCGGCCGGCTTCGGGCCAGGGGTCGGCCGAGGGCCACCGGCGCTCGGCTTGGGGGACACGGGACCCGGACGCGGCGCGGGGCCGGGGCGCGGGGCCACGGCACCCGGCTTGGGGGCACCCGGCCTGGGCGCGCCCGGCCGCGGGGCCTTGCGGTTGTTGCCGCCGCTGAACGCGTCGGTCAGCTTGCGTACTACTGGCGCCTCGATCGTCGAGGACGCCGAACGGACGAATTCACCAAGTTCTTGGAGCTTGGCCATGACGACCTTGCTCTCGACTCCAAGCTCCTTGGCGAGCTCGTATACCCGGACCTTAGCCACTTCGCTCCTTCTACGGTCCGGGGTCGGTCGTCCGCCGGACCTTCGCTACTTCACGGGCGTACTCATCGCGTACTCATCGAGTGCTCATCGCAATCTCGACCTACTTCCGACTCGCGAGGTACCTGCCGCGCGGACCACCCACGCGGCACTTCTTACAGTTCCTGCACTTTCGACGGTGCCGTCCGGCCGACCCACCGTCGCAGCTGCCCGGTGTCGAGCGGCCCCTGGGTCCGAAAGGCCCTGGGAAACGCGCGACGGCGGACCGCCAGCTCGAGACAGCTCGTCGTGGGATGCACATACGCACCCCGACCGGGCAGCGTACCGCGAAGATCGGGGACACAGCGATCCCCAATCACCACCACACGCAGCAGGCCGTTACGGACTGAGCGCTGTCGGCATCCGACGCAGGTGCGTTCCGGGCAGGCTTTCGCCCGCGTCCGGCCAGACACAGTAAAGTCTACCTCCCCATGCGGCCGGCCCGGCGGGCGGGCCCGTCCCTCCACTCTTCCAACGAAGCGACCGGCGGGCCGCATTCCCGCGGCGCGAGCCGGCGCCCCGGGATCCGGCCTCCGCGGGCCGCTCAGGCCCGCTCGGCGGCCTGCTCGGTGTCGGGTCTGATGTCGATCCGCCAGCCGGTCAGCCGGGCGGCCAGGCGGGCGTTCTGCCCTTCCTTGCCGATGGCCAGCGACAGCTGGTAGTCCGGCACGGTCACGCGCGCCGAGCGGGCCGCCTGGTCCACCACGTCGACCCGGGTGACCCGGGCCGGCGAGAGCGCGTTGGCCACCAGCTCGGCCGGGTCGTCCGACCAGTCCACGATGTCGATCTTCTCGCCGTGCAGCTCCGCCATCACGCTCCGCACCCGGCCGCCCATCGGTCCGATGCAGGCGCCCTTGGCGTTCAGCCCGGGCCGCAGCGAGCGGACCGCGATCTTGGTGCGGTGCCCGGCCTCGCGGGCGATCGCCGCGATCTCGACCGTGCCGTCGGCGATCTCCGGGACCTCCAGCTCGAAGAGCTTCCTGACCAGGTTGGGGTGGGTGCGGGACAGCGTGACCGAGGGGCCGCGCGCGCCCTTGACCACCCGCACCACGTACGAGCGCAACCGGGCGCCGTGCGGGTACTCCTCGCTCGGCACCTGCTCCTGCGGCGGCAGGATCGCCTCCAGCTTGCCGATGTCCACCAGCACGCTCTTCGGGTCCCTGCCCTGCTGCACCACGCCGGCCACCACGTCGCCCTCGCGCCCGGCGTACTCGCCGAAGGTGACGTCCTCCTCGGCGTCCCGCAGCCGCTGCAGGATCACCTGCTTGGCGGTGGTGGCGGCGATCCGGCCGAAGCCCTGCGGAGTGTCGTCGAACTCGCGGGGCTCGGCGTCCTCGCCGGCCTCCTCGAGCTCGTCGGGGTCCTCCCTGGCCCAGACCGTCACGTGGCCGGTCTTCCGGTCGAGCACCACCCGGGCCTGCCTGCGGCTGCCCTCGGTGCGGTGGTAGGCGATCAGGAGGGCCGACTCGATGGCCTCCACCAGCAGGTCGAAGGAGATCTCCTTCTCTCGGACGAGACCCCGCAGGGCACTCATGTCGATGTCCACGACTACGCCTCCTTCAGCCTTCGGTGCTCTCGTCGCCGGCGGGCCTGCGACTGAACTCGACTTCGACCCGCGCCCGGGCGATCTCAGCGAACTCCACCCGGCGCGACGTGGCCTTGCGGCCCTTCTCCCCCGGGACCTCCAGATCAAGCCCCGCCTCGTCGACGCCCACGATCCTGGCGACCAGCTCGCCGCCGTCGCTCAACCGGGCCCTGACGAGCCGGCCGAGGGAGCGGCGGTAGTGGCGGGGCTCGGTCAACGGGCGCTCGGCGCCCGGGGAGGTCACCTCGAGCACGTAGGGGGCGGCGCCCATCACGTCCGAGGCGTCGAGCGCGGCCGAGACCTCGCGGCTCAGCTCGGCGCAGGTCTCGAGCCCGACGCCGCCGTCCGAGTCGACCGCCACCCGGAGCACCCTCCGCCGGCCCGCCGGAGTGATCCTGACCTCTTCCAGGTCAAGCCCCCGCTCGGCGGCCAGCGGCTCCAGCAGCTCCCGCAGCCTGTCGATCTGGGTCGTGCTCATCCGGGTGACTCCTCGGCCGCGTGTGCTGTTGTCGATGGCGCGTCTCGTCGGTGCGTCTCCCGCACTCTCGCGCAACAGCCTATCCCCTGCGGCGTGCCACGCCGACCGCGTTCAGGCCCCCGGCCTGGCACGCCGTGGGGCGGGGTGGCGCCGGGATCCGCGCGTCGCGCGGGTACGCTCACCGGGCGGTGATCTTTCTATCGCCTCAGCGTACCCACTCGAACTCACTCACTTTTCGACCTCTTGCGACCTCTTTCGACACTCGATCGACGACGGGAAGTACGGGGAACCATGCCCTCTCGCCTGTCCAGAAGAGCCGTGTTCCTCGGCGGCCTGCTGGCATGCTCCGCCGGCGCGCTGGCGGGCTGCACGTCCTCGGAGGAGAGCGGATCCGGGGGCGGGACGGTCTCCGCCACCACGGTGCGGGGGCTGCGCCGCCGGGCCGCGAGGGACGGCAACGACCTGCTGGCGCGCTACGACGCGACCGCGGCCGCGCACCCGGCGCTGGCCGACACGCTGCGGCCGTTCCGGGACACCGTGACCGCCCACCTCGCGGCCCTCAACGAGGGGGACGCCTCGCCCCCCGGTCCCTCGGGCGGCGAGCCCGAGGTGCCGGCCGACGCCGACCGGGCGCTCACCGCGCTCGCCGACGCGGAGCGCGAGGTGGCCGAGGCCAGGTTGCGCGCCGTGCCAGAGGCATCCCCCGACCTGGCCCGGCTGCTGGCCTCGCTGGCCGCCGCCGGGTCGGCCCAGGCGTATCTGCTCCACGAGGCCAGGTGACGGACCGGCATGAGACACCCGATGAGTGACACGTCCCCCGAACTGGACGCCACCCAGGCCGCGTTGGCCGCGGAGCACGCCGCCGTCTACGGGTACGGGGTGGTCGGCGCGCGGATCGCCGAGGACCGGGTCGGGGAGGCCGACGAGGCGTACACGGCGCACCGCGCGCGGCGCGACGCGCTGCACCGGGCGGTGCGCGACCTGGGCGGCACCCCGGTCGCCTCGGCCGCCGCCTACGAGCTGCCCTTCGAGGTGGCCGACGGGGAGGCCGCGGTGCGGCTGGCCGCCGAGCTCGAGTCCCGGCTCGCCGGCGCCTACGCCGAGTTGGTGCGGGCCGCAGAGGGCGAGGCCCGCCGGGACGCGGCGGCGGCCCTGAGCGAGGCGGCGGTCCGCGCGGCCCGCTGGCGCGGCGCGGGGACGCCGTTCCCCGGTCTCGCCGAGTACGACACGGAGGGGAGCCGTTGACGATGGAACTGGCACCGCCGGCGCGACTGGCGACGGCCGGCCCGCCCGAGGGCGCCGAGTGGCTGGCCGGGCTGCCCGAACTGGTCGCCGAGGTGCTGGCCCGTTGGGAGCTGACGCCGGAGCGGGTGGCGGCGCCGGGCGGCCGCACCAGCATGCTGGTGCTGGTCGGGTGCGCCGACGGCGGCCGGGCCGCGCTGAAGATATGCGCGCCCTGGCGACCGGCGGCGCTGGAGGAGGCGGCGCTGCGTCGCTGGGACGGCCTGGGCGCGGTCCGCGCGCTGCGCCACGACCCGGCGGCCGGCGCGTTGCTGCTCGAGCGGCTGCACGGCGAGACCTCGTTGCGTTCGCTGCCCGAGGCCAAGGCGACACTGGAGGCGGTCTCGGTGGTCCGCCGGCTGTGGGTGGATCCGGGCGAGGGGCATCCGTTCCCCACCGTGGCCGGGCACACGGCCGGGCGGGCGGCGGCGCTGCGGGACGGCGCGCTGGCGGCCCTCGACGCGGAGCCGCTGGTCGAGTCGGCGCTGGCGGCGCGGGACGAGTTGCTGGCCGGGGAACCGGAGCGGCTGCTGCTGCACGGGGACTTCCGACAGGGGGCGGTGCTGGCCTCGGACGCGGAGCGCGCGCCGTGGCTGGCGGTGGGCCCTGAGCCGGTGGTGGGCGAGCGGGCCTACGACCTGGCGCGGCTGGCGCGGGACCGGTTGCACGATCTGGTGGCCTCGCCGGGCGCGGCCTCGATCACCAGGCGCCGGGTGGCCAGGCTGGCCGACTCGGTCGAGCTGTCCGCCGAACGGCTGCGCGGCTGGGCGCTGTTCCGCGCGGTGGAGTCGGCCGGGCGCGCCCTGTCGGCGGGGCGGCGGTCCGAGGCGGAGGCCCTGCTGGAGTTCGCGGCCTGGCTGTGACGGCGGGCTACCAGCGACGGAGCGGCAGGTGGGCGCCCATCACGGCATAGGGGCAGGGGGCGGAGGGGAAGAGCACCCGGCGGGCCAGGTCCTGGTAGCCGAGCCTGCGGTAGAGGGCGCGGGCCGGGCTCTCGGTGTCCACGGCGGAGAGGATCGAGCGCGGTTCGGCGGCCGCGTCGGTGAGCGTGGTGATCAGCCGGCGGCCTATGCCGTGCCGCTGGTAGGCGGGCAGCACGTGCAGCTCGGTGATGGTGAACGAGTCGGTCAGCCAGGCGTCGGTGCCGGCCCGGCGCAGGTAGGGCTCGACGACCGTTGACCACCACTGAGCCCGGTCGTTGGGCATTCCGTAGACGAAGCCGACCAGGCGGCCGTCGGGGGTGGTGGCGCCCAGTGCACGGGCGCCGGGGTTGGCCAGGTGGCGCTGGACGATGTGGCGGCGCACCGCCACCTCCTCGTCGCTCAGGCCGAACGCCTGCGCCTGGACGGCCAGCGCCTCGTCCACCCGGGCGGCGAGGTCGAGCGGCGCGACGGTGATGTCCCAGGCGTCGGGGGCGGCCTCCCCGGCAGATGGTGTCATGCCGGGAGGCTAACGCGCCGCACCGCCGAAGTCGCGTCCGGTACCCGCGAATGGCCGGCGGACCAGTCGAGGCGCGGCGGCGATCGGTCAGAACAGGACGCTCATCAGGGCGCCGGCCTCGACGAAGCCGAGCCGGCGGTAGACCGTGAGCGCCGGGGCGTTGAAGTCGTTGACGTAGAGGCTGACCACGGGCGCGACCTCGTCGAGCGCGTGCCGCAGCACGGTGGCGAGGCCGGCGGTGGCCAGTCCGCGGCCGCGCAGCTCGGGGGCCGTCCAGACGCCCTGGAGCTGGCAGGCGTGTGGGGTGACGGCGCCGATCTCGGCCTTGAAGACCACCCGGCCGCCCTCGACCCGGCCGAAGCAGCGGCCGGTGCCGACCGTCTCGGCGACCCGGGACTGGTAGGCGAGGCCGCCGTCGGCCGCGTCCAGCGGGGAGACCCCGACCTCCTCCGTGAACATGGCGACGGCGGCCGGCAGCACGAGGTCCATCTCGTCCTTCCGCATCCGCCGCACCCGCGGGTCCGGGGCGATGCCGGCCGGCGCCCGGTCGGTGGTCATCAGCGGCTGCCGGCGGCGCAGCTGCCTGGCGGGCCCCCAGTGCGGCTCCAGGTGGGACCAGAGTCGGGCGGTCGGGTCGAGCGGGCCGACGATGGACGAGCACCGGCGGCCCTGGCGCAGGGCCCGCTCGGCGAACGCCCGGACGGCGGCCGGGCCCGCGCAGACCGGCACCAGGTTGGCGCCGGCGTAGCAGAGTGAGACCAGCCGGCCGCGGCGGTAGTAGCCCCACATCTCGCCGCCCAGGTAGGGCGGTTCGAGGCCGGAGTCGAGCACCCGGGCGGTGACGAAGGCGTTGGCCACCGGGTCCTGGTCGAGCACGGCGAGCGCGTCGCTGAGGTCGGTGGGTTCCAGGACCCGGGTGGTGGACGTGGTCAGCACGGGGGACGGTCGCCTTGTGTTCGAGGACGTGAGCGGTGCTGGGCATGCTACCGGCGCGCGTCCCCGATGCCTCCCGGCCGTCGCCGGTCCGCGTGGGATCAGCTGACGGAGACCTCGGGCTCTCCCGAGAGGACGCCGTCCTTCTCCATCTGCTCGGCGATCTTCATGGCCTCGTCGATCAGGGTCTCCACGATCTTGGACTCGGGCACGGTCTTGATGACCTCGCCCTTGACGAAGATCTGGCCCTTCCCGTTGCCCGAGGCGACGCCGAGGTCGGCCTCCCTGGCCTCGCCCGGGCCGTTGACCACGCAGCCCATGACGGCCACCCGCAGCGGGACGTCCATGCCGGTGAGCCCGGCGGTGACCTCCTCGGCGAGCTTGTAGACGTCGACCTGGGCGCGGCCGCAGGAGGGGCAGGAGACGATCTCGAGGCCGCGCTGGCGGAGGTTGAGCGACTCCAGGATCTGGATGCCGACCTTGACCTCCTCCACGGGCGGGGCGGAGAGCGAGACCCGGATGGTGTCGCCGATGCCCTCGCTGAGCAGCGCGCCGAAGGCCACGGCGGACTTGATGGTCCCCTGGAAGGCGGGCCCGGCCTCGGTGACGCCGAGGTGCAGCGGGTAGTCGCAGCGGGCGGCGAGCTGCCGGTAGGCGTTGACCATGACGACCGGGTCGTTGTGCTTGACGGAGATCTTGATGTCCCGGAAGCCGTGCTCCTCGAAGAGCGAGCACTCCCACAGGGCGGACTCCACGAGCGCCTCGGGGGTGGCCTTGCCGTACTTGGCGAGCAGCCGCTTGTCGAGCGAGCCCGCGTTGACGCCGATCCGGATCGGGGTGCCGGCGTCGCCAGCGGCCTTGGCGATCTCCTTGACCTGGTCGTCGAACTTCTTGATGTTGCCCGGGTTCACGCGGACGGCGGCGCAGCCGGCGTCGATGGCGGCGAACACGTACTTGGGCTGGAAATGGATGTCGGCGATGACCGGGATCTGGGACTTGCGGGCGATCACCGGCAGCGCGTCCGCGTCGTCCTGGGTGGGGACGGCCACCCGCACGATCTGGCAGCCGGAGGCGGTCAGCTCCGCGATCTGCTGCAGGGTGGCGCCGATGTCGGAGGTGCGCGTGGTCGTCATCGACTGGACGGAGACCGGCGCGTCACCTCCCACGGCGACGGATCCGACCTGGATCTGACGGCTGGCGCGGCGCTCGGCCAGCCGGGTCGGAACGGACGGAATGCCCAGCGAGATGGCTGTCATGGCTTGGTGCAACCCCAGGGTACGGACGGGCGGGCGCGCGGCCCGGGCTCAGGCCTTGAGCGTACGGCACCTCACCCGGTCAGCCGCACGGGGTTGATGATATCGGCGGCCAGCACCAGCAGCGTGAAGCAGATGAACACACCGGCCACCACATAGGCCACCGGCATCAGCTGGGCGACGTCGAACGGGCCGGGGTCGGGTCGCCTGGTCACCTTGGCGAAGCCGCGGCGGAGCGACTCCCACGCGGCGCCCGCGATGTGCCCGCCGTCCAGCGGGAGCAGCGGCAGCATGTTGAACAGGAACAGGGAGAGGTTGAAGCCGGCGATCAGGAAGAGCGCGGTGGCGACCTGCTGGCTGGCCGGGATGTCGAGGGTGAAGATGTCGCCGCCGACGCGGGCCGCGCCGACCACGCCCATCGGGGAGTCGGGCTCGCGCTCGCCACCGCCGAAGGCCGCGTCCCACAGTCCCGGGATCTTGGACGGTATGTCGATCATCGCCTCGACGCCGGTGGTCATCATGTCGCCCATCCGGTCGACGGCCTGCCCGAAGTCCTGCTGGACGATGCCGCTGGCCGGTGAGAAGCCGAGGAACCCGGCGGTGACGTACTCGCCCTCGACGTAGCCGCCGTTGCCGTCGGTCCTCGCGACCTGGTTCTCGATGAGGTCGGCGTGCAGGTCGAGGGTCTGGCCGTCCCGGTCCACGGTGATGGTGGCGGCGCCCGTGGTGTCCCGGATGCGCTGCTGGAGGGTGCTCCAGTCGCCGATCGGCTCGCCGTCGAAGGCGGTGATCACGTCGCCGGCGCGCAGCCCGGCGGCGGCGGCCGGCGCCGGGGTGTCCCCGGCCTGGCAGTCGCGGGGCTCCTCGCTCTGCGCGATCACGCACTCGGAGACGGAGGCGACGGCGGTGGTCTGGGTGTTGACGCCGAAGCCCATCAGCACGCCGAGGAAGATCCCCACGGCCAGGATGAGGTTCATCCCAGGACCGGCGAACATCACGATCATCCGCTTCCAGGGCTTGCGGGTGTAGAAGAGCCGCTTCTCGTCGCCGGGCTGCAGCTCCTCGAAGGCGGCCGCCCTGGCGTCCTCGATCATGCCGCGGAACGGCGAGGTGGAGCGCTTGCGCACCTTGCCGTCGTCCCCGGGCGGGAACATGCCGATCATGCGGATGTAGCCGCCGAACGGGATGGCCTTGATGCCGACCTCGGTCTCCTTGCCGTGCCGCGACCAGATGGTCGGGCCGAAGCCGACCATGAACTGCGGCACCCGGACGCCGAACATCCGGGCGGTCGAGTAGTGGCCGAGCTCGTGCCAGGCGATGGAGAACAGCAGGCCGAAGACGAAGACGAGTATCCCGAGGATGAACATCAGCGCGGTCATGCCGTGGTCGCCTCCGTCGTGGTCCGGCCGGCGGTCCCGGCCAGCTCGCGGGCGCGGGCGCGCGCCCTGGTCTCCGCTTCGAGGACGTCCGGCAGGGTCAGGGAGGTTCCGGAGGGGGCGGAGCCCAGCTCCTCGACCACCTGAGCGACCGTGTCCACGATCCCGGTGAACGGCAGCCGGCCGGCGAGGAAGGCGTCGACGCACTCCTCGTTGGCCGCGTTGAACACCGCGGGCGCGGTACCGCCGAGGCTACCCACCCGGCAGGCAAGCGGCACCGAGGGGAAGGCATCGGTGTCCAGTGGCAGGAACTCCCAGGTGTGCGCCCGGGTCCAGTCGACGGGCGCGGCCACCCCGGGTACCCGCTCCGGCCAGCCGAGGCCCAGCGCGATGGGCATCCGCATGTCCGGCGGGCTGACCTGGGCGAGCGTGGAGCCGTCGGTGAACTCCACCATGGAGTGGATGTAGGACTGCGGGTGGACGACGACCTCGATGCGGTCGAACGGGATGCCGTAGAGCAGGTGTGCCTCGATCACCTCGAGCCCCTTGTTGACCAGGGTGGCCGAGTTGATGGTGATCACCGGGCCCATGGCCCAGGTGGGGTGCGCCAGGGCGTCGGCCGGCGTGACGTGCGTCAGCTCCGCGCGCTTCTTCCCGCGGAACGGGCCGCCGCTCGCCGTCACGACGAGCCGGGACACCTCGGCGCGGGTGCCGCCGAGCAGCGCCTGGAAGAGCGCCGAGTGCTCGGAGTCGACCGGCACGATCTGGCCCGGCTTGGCGAGCCCGGTGACCAGCGGCCCGCCGACGATCAGCGACTCCTTGTTGGCCAGCGCCAGCACGTGCCCGGCCTCAAGCGCCGCGAGCGTCGGGGCGAGACCGATGGATCCGGTGATGCCGTTGAGCACGGTGTGGCAGGGGCGGGCCGCGAGTTCGGTCGCCGCGTCGGGCCCGGCCAGGATCTCGGGCAGCGCCTCGCCGGCGCCGTACCGCGCGCGCAGCGCCTCCCGCAGCGCGCCCGCCCGCTCGGCGCGCGCCACGCCGACGGCGCGCACCCGCAGCCGGTGCGCCTGCTCGGCCAGCAGCTCGACGTTCCCGCCGCCGGCGGACAGCGCCGTGACCCGGAAGCGCTCCGGGTTCCGCAGCACCACGTCGACGGCCTGGGTGCCGATGGAGCCGGTGGACCCCAGGACCGCCACCTCGCGCGGCCCGTCGGGCGGCGACTGTGCCGCGTAGCGGAGGTGGGGGTCGGCCAAACAGACGGATGTCTCGGTCATCCCCCCATTGTCCCCACCCGCGTCAACGGTCCCCGCCACGCCCCCGGGAACCGGCGCCGGCCGCCGCCCCGGGGTCAGGGGATGTGGCGGTGCACGTTGGGGGTGGTGGCGGGTCCCGGGGTGGTGTCGGCGATCCAGGGGCCCTCGGCGGTGGGGTCGAGGATGCCGTCCTCGAGCCAGCGGTAGTCGCCTTCGAGGAGTTGGCGCACCAGGGCCTGGTCGGCGACGTCGGTGTTGTGCATCAGCTCCGCGAACAGGGCCTCGACCCGCTGGCGGGCCTGGCGGCAGAAGACGTCGGCCAGCCGGTACGCCTGCCGACCGTGGTCGTCCTGGTCGCGGAGGCGCTCGGCGTGCACGCAGGCGGCGGTCATCACGAAGAGCTCGGAGCCGATGTCGACGACGCGGGCCAGCAGGCGTTGCTTGGTCTCCAGGCGGCCGCGCCAACGGGACATGGCGTAGAAGGTCTCGCGGGCCAGCCGGCGGGCGGCGCGTTCCACATACCGCAGGTGGGCGGCCAGGTTGGGGTGCCGGGAGACGTGGAAGTCGCCGTAGGAGAGCGGGAGTTGGCCTCGCCCCACGGCCAGGGACGGCAGCCAGCGGGCGTAGAAGCGGCCGGCGGCGGTGAGGGCGCGGCGCTTCTCGGTGAGCGAGGAGTCGGGCTCGATCAGGCCGCCGGCGACCTTGAGGTGGGTGTCGACCGCCTCGCGGGCGATCAGCAGCCGCATGATCTCGCTCGATCCCTCGAAGATCCGGTAGATGCGGAGGTCGCGCAGCAGCTGCTCGGCCGGCACGCCGCGCTCGCCGCGGGCGACCAGCGAGTCCGCGGTCTCGAAGCCGCGGCCGCCGCGGATCTGGACCAGGTCGTCGGCCATCCGCCAGGCCATCTCGCTGCCGTAGAGCTTGGCGATGGCGGCCTCGATGCGGATGTCCCTGCCGCCCTCGTCGGCCAGCTCGCTGACCAGGTCGAGGACGGCCTCCATGGCGAAGGTGGTGGCGGCGATGAACGCCAGCCGGGAGCCGATCGCCTCGTGCCTGGCGATCGGCTTGCCCCACTGGATCCTGGCCTGGGACCACTCCCGGCCGACGCGCAGGCACCACTTGCCCGCGGCGGCGCAGGTGGCGGGCATGGCGAGCCGTCCCGTGGTGAGGGTGGTGAGGGCGATCCGCAGCCCCTCGCCCTCCTCCCCGATGCGGTTGACGGCCGGGACCCGGACCCGGTGCAGCCGGGTGACGCCGTTCTCCAGGCCGCGCAGGCCCATGAACTCGTTGCGGTGCTCGACCGTGATGCCGGGCGAGTCGGCCTCGACGACGAAGGCGGTGATGCCGGCGTCGGGGACCTTGGCCATCACCACGAGCAGGTCGGCGACCACCCCGTTGGTGGTCCACAGCTTGACCCCGTCCAGCAGGTAGGAGTCGCCGTCCCGCTCGGCGGTGGCGGCGAGCCGGGCCGGGTCGGAGCCGACGTCGGGCTCCGTGAGCAGGAAGGCGGAGATCTCGCCGCGGGCGCACCGGGGCAGGAACGCGCGCTTCTGC
This sequence comes from Streptomyces sp. NPDC127098, assembly GCF_042722465.1. Classification (NCBI taxonomy): domain Bacteria; kingdom Bacillati; phylum Actinomycetota; class Actinomycetes; order Kitasatosporales; family Streptomycetaceae; genus Streptomyces; species Streptomyces sp. NPDC127098. Next base: position 11,811 of record NZ_JBHXFJ010000045.1, on the reverse strand, counting down.
TCCTCGGTGCCGAAGAGCTTCAGGGGCTCGGGCACGCCGATGGACTGGTGTGCGGAGAGCATCGCGCCGACGGCCGGGCTGGCCGAGCCGACCAGGGCGAGGGCCCGGTTGTAGTAGAGGTGGTTGAGGCCGATCCCGCCGTACTCGGGGGCGATCTTCATGCCGAAGGCGCCGATCTCGCGCAGCCCGGCGACCACCTCGTCCGGCACCCGGCCCTCGCGGTCGATCCGGGCGCCGTCGATGGCGCGCTCGCAGAAGGCGCGGAGCCGGTCGAGGTACTCCTGGCCGTGCCGGGCCACCTCGGGGTCGGGTTCGGGGCGCGGATGGATCAGGTCGGGCCTGAAGCGGCCGAGGAACAGCTCGCGGGCGAAGCTGGGTCCCCGCCACTCCCGCTGCCGCGCGCCCTCGGCCACCCGGCGGGCCTCGTCCTCGGAGACGGTCATGCTCGCTCACCTCGCCCTCGCCGTCGGCGGCGTCCTCGGAGGGTGCCATTCCGTTATGTACCCGATGGCGGGCCCCGCGTATCAGAGGACGCCCGTACAGAGGTCGGAATCGGCCGCCCGGCGGAGTGCCGGAAGAGGGCTTCGACGTCGGCGTTGAAGCGCTTCGATACATCTATGGACACGGAGAGTTGATCGGTCTATGGTCAACGCGGTTGCACTGACATCCGCCGTCGAAGCGCTTCACACCACTGGGGAGGCCATATGGTCACTCTCGCCGAGGTCGCCCGGCACGCCGGCGTCTCAGCCAGCACGGTGAGTTACGTCCTCAGCGGTAAGCGGACCATTTCGGCCCGGACCAGGGAGCGCGTGGAGCGGAGCATCCGGGAGCTCGGCTATCACCCGAACGCCGGAGCGAGGGCGCTGGCGAGCAGCAGGTCGAACATCATCGCCCTGATGATGCCACTGCGCACCGACATGTACCTGCCGGTGATGATGGAGATCGCCATCGCGGTGGCCACCACGGCGCGCGAGCACGCGCACGACGTGCTGCTGCTGACCGGCCAGGAGGGCCCGGAGGCCACCCGGCGGGTGGTGGGCAGCGGCCTGGCGGACGCCATGATCCTGATGGACGTGGAGCTGGAGGACGAGCGGCTGCCGCTGGTCCGGGAGACCCGGCGGCCGGCCGTGCTGATCGGGTTGCCCGCCGACACCGGCGAACTCACCTGTGTGGACCTGGACTTCGCGGAGACCGGGCGGCAGTGCGTGACCCATCTGGCGGGGCTCGGGCACCGGGAGATCGCGATGGTGGGCGAGGCGGCGGCCGTGTACGAGCGGCGCACCGGGTTCGCCGAGCGGACCATCCTCGGAGTGCGTGAGCGGGCCGCCGAGCTGGGTGTGCGGGTGCTGCACCGGCCGTGCGAGGGCAGCTACGAGTCGATGGCCGGCACGCTCTCCAGGATCTTCGACGAGCGCCCCGGCACCACGGCGATCATCGTGCAGAACGAGGCGGTGATCGGCCCGATGCTGAGCCTGCTGCGCCAGCAGGGCCGGGCGGTGCCCGAGGACATCTCGGTGGTGGCCGTCTGCCCCGAGCAGGTCGCCACCCAGCAGTCGGTCGCGCTGACCTCGGTGGCCATCCCGGCCTTCGAGATGGGGCAGCGTGCCGTCGAGCTGGTGATGGACCGGCTGCGGCCGGACGCCGCGCTCGCCCCGGCCGGCACGCACACCGAGCTGCTGCCGCCGACGTTGACGGTCCGGGCGAGCACCGGGCCCGCCGCCGGGGTGCCGGTTTCGCCCGCCCCGGCCAACGGCGCGCTGTGACACCGCCCGGCGGCGGAACCGCCGGGCGGCGCTCACGCGTTCACTCGCTCAGCTGAAGCTGACGTTGAACGAGTTGGTGGTGAAGTTCAGTCCGCCCGACGACGAGGTGATCTCGTAGCCGAACTGGACGTCACCGATGGGCTCGCTCTGCGACCACCAGCCCTGGTTCGCGATCCACCGCAGGATCGGCAGGATGTTCACCGTTCCCGAGTAGGAGTTGCCGCCGACCCGCAGGAACGAGTAGACGTTGTTGGCGCCGTTGCTGCCCCGGTAGACGTCCCAGGTGTGGCCGCCCTGGGTGACCCGGGTCTGGTAGGTGCCGAGCGGGCCGACCGGGCCCGTCCAGTTCATCCAGAGCATGACCTCGTGGTCGTAGTCGGTGTCCCAGATGTCGTAGGCGGTGTTGTAGGCGCCGCTGTTCGGGACGGTGACGTTGTACGAGCTGCTCAGCGAGTTCAGCTGGTTGAGCGGCCGGTTCACGATGCGCTTGGCGTTCGGGTAGGACTTGATGCCACCCGTGTTGGGGTGGTTCGCCCAGACTCCCCACTGGCTGTAGCTGTTGGCCCAGATGCTCTGCGGACCGGCGCCTGAGCCCCAGATGTTGTTGTAGAGGATGTACCCGCCGTTGTTCCAGGTGCCCCACTGGTCCGAGCTCTCCCAGGTGGCGGCGTGTGCCGAGGTGGCGGTGGTGAGGGTCAGGCCGAACGCCGCGAACAGCGCGATCAGCGGCGTCACGAGACGGTTCAGGAAGAGCTTTCGTGCGGCTCGTATCACGGTGGTGCGTCTCCCTTCGGGGTGGGGGGACTGTGGGGGGTTCAGGACCGCAGCACGGCTGCGCCGAGGCGGTCCAGAATCACCTCCTCCTCGTGGTGCGCGCCGGTCAGCAGGTCGGTGGCGGGCGCCGGCAGGCGCGCGGTCACCGGCTCCGGCCGGTGGTTGAGGAGGAAGAGCAGGGTGCCGCGCCTGACCGCCTCGACGCCCTCGGGGAGCCCGGGCAGTACCGGGGCCACCCCGGCGGTGGCGGCGGCGTCGGCCAACAGCTCGGCGAGCGCGTCGGGTTCCGGCAGCGTGGAGAGGTACCAGGCGGTGCCGGCGCCGTGCTCGGCGCGGGTGATGGCCGGCCGGCCGGCCAACTCGCCCTCGGCGTAGGCGGCGACGGTGTGCGCGCCGGCCGGCGACAGGTCCTCGCTCCACAGCGTGCCGGCGGTGCCGTCGCTGAGCCGCACGGTGGTGCCGGCCGGCAGCGGGCTCCACTCGTGGACGATGTCAAGACCGAGGACGCGGCGCAGCCTGGCGTCCACGCCGCCCTCGCGGACGCGGTCGTCGGCGTCGGCGACGCCGGTGAAGAAGCCGCAGACCAGGGTGCCACCGTTGGCCACGAAGGCGACGATGTTGTCCAGGGCGGCGTCGGTGAGCAGGTAGAGCTGCGGGATGACGACCATCCGGTAGCGGCTCAGGTCGGCCTCGGGGTGGGCGAGGTCGGTGGTGAGGTTGCGTCGCCACAGGGCGTGGTGCCAGGCGCCGAGCAACGCGGCGTGGTCGAGCTCGGCGGACGGCCGGCCCGGCTGGCCGCTGGCCCACCAGGCCGACCAGTCGTGCAGGACGGCGATGTCGGCTGGCACGTCGGCGCCCACGACGGGGCTCAGCGCGTCGAGTTCGGCGCCGAGGTCGGCGATCCGGCGGAAGCCGTGGGAGCGCTCGCCGGCGTGCGGCAGCATGGCGGAGTGGAACTTCTCGCTGCCCTGCCGCGACTGCCGCCACTGGAAGAAACAGACCGCGTCGGCCCCGCGGGCGACGGCCTGCAGCGACCAGAGCCGGGTGACGCCGGCCGGCTTCGGCACGTTGACCGGGCGGAAGTTGACGGCGGAGGCGGCCTGCTCCATCAGCATCCAGGGCCCCCGGGCCTGGGAGCGCGTGAGGTCCTGGACGAGCGCGCCGTACGCCGGCCCGGCCGGGTCGCCGAAGCCGGCGGCCGGTTCCGGGTAGATGTCGACGGAGACCACGTCCTCCTCGGCCGCCCACCGCCAGCCGTCCTGCCCGGCGAAGAGCGGCATGAAGTTGGTGGTGACCGGGACGTGCGGGCTGTGCGCGGCGACGATGTCGCGCTCCGCGGTGAAGCACTCGAGCAGCGCGTCGCTGGTGAAGCGGCGGAAGTCAAGCAGCTGCGCGGGGTTGTTCAGGTACTGGGCGCGGCGCGGCGGGATGATCTCGTCCCACGCGTCGTAGCGCTGGCTCCAGAACGCCGTGCCCCAGGCCTCGTTGAGGGCGTCCAGGGTGCCGTGCCGCTCGCGCAGCCAGCGCCGGAAGTGGCGGGCCGTCTCGTCGCACCAACAGGACGTGCAGTACTCGTTGTTGATGTGCCAGACGCGCAGCGCCGGGTGGTCGCCGTAGCGGGCGGCCAGGTCCTCGGTGATGCGCCGGGCGTAGTCCCGGTAGACGGGCGACGAGGCGCAGAACTGGTTACGCGAGCCGTACCAGACGATCGCGCCCGTCTCGTCGCGCGGCAGCGTCTCGGGGTGCCTGGCCCCGAGCCACGGCGGCGGGGAGGCGGTGGGGGTGGCCAGCGCGACGCCGACGCCGGCGTCGTGCAGCAGCCCGAGGACGGTGTCGAGCCAGCCGAACTCCCGTGCGCCGGGGCGGGGTTCGATGGTGGCCCAGGAGAAGACGCCGACGGTGGCCAGGTTGACGCCGGCCTCCTTCATCAGCCGGACGTCCTCCTGCCAGACCTCCGCCGGCCACTGCTCCGGGTTGTAGTCACCCCCGAACAGCAACCGCCCGCGTGTCGCGTCCCCGAGCCCCGCCATGGTGTCTCCTCTCCTCGGTCGTGCCGTCAGCCCTTGACGGCACCGATCAGCATGCCCTTCTTGAAGTGGCGTTGGACGAACGGGGAGAGCACGGCGACCGGCAGCAGGGCCAGCACCATGACGGCGGTCTGCACGGCGAGGGACGGGATCTGCCCGGTGCCGATCGCCTGCGCCATGCCGGCCGGGCGTTCGCCGGCGATGACGATCTGCTGGAGGACGTTCTGCAGGGGCAGCTTCTCCTGGTCGGTGATGTAGATGAAGCCGGCGAACCAGTTGCCCCAGTAGGCGACGGCGTAGAAGAGCGAGATGACGGCCAGCACCGCGCGGGAGAGCGGCAGCACGATCTGCCACAGGATGCGCAGGTCGCTGGCGCCGTCGATGCGGGCGCTGTCGATGATCTCCTGGCCGACGTTCATGAAGAACGCGCGCAGCACCAGGATGTTGAAGACGTTGACGACCATCGGCAGGATCAGCGCCGCGTAGCTGTTCATCAGCCCCAGGCTCTGGATGAGCAGGTAGGTGGGGATGATGCCGGCGCCACCGAAGAACATGGTGGTCATCAGGGTGAACAGCAGGGTGCGGTGCCAGAGCGAGCCGAGCCTGGAGAGCCCGTAGGCGGCCAGGATCGAGACCGTCATGGAGATCAAAGTGCCGACGGTGGTCACCCCGATGGAGACCATCATGGCCCGGGAGACCTCGCCGCCGCTGAGCAGCTCGCGGTAGGCGTCCAGGCTGAGGCCCTGGGGCCAGACGACGAGGCCGCCGCTGCGCGAGATGGTCTCGGCGTCGGAGAACGAGGTGACGACGATGATCCAGAGGGGGAACAGGATCGCCAGCAGGGCGATCGCGAGGATGATGCCCTTGGCGGTGAGGCCGACCCTGGTGGGCCGCTCCTCCCAGGCCGGCCGCTGGCGCCTGCCGGTCTCCTTCTCCTCGTCGTCGTGGGCGAGGACGCTGGTGTCGCTCATCGCCGTGAATACACCCCCTGTTCGCCCATCGCGTGGGCGACCCGGTTGGCGGCAAGCACCAGGCCCACGCTGAAGATGCCCTTGACAATGCCGATGGCGGCCGCGTAGCTGAAGTCGCCGTTCTGGATGCCCCGGTGCCAGACGTAGGTGTCGAGCACCTCGGACGCGCCCGGGCCGACCGCGGTGCGCTGGATGAGGAACTGCTCGCCGCCGATGGTGAGCATGTTGCCGACCTGGAGGACCAGCAGCAGCGCGATGACGGGCCGCAGCGCGGGCAGCGTGACGTGCCACATGCGGCTCCAGCGGCCGGCGCCGTCGACCGCGGCCGACTCGTAGAGCTCGGTGTTGACCGTGGAGAGCGCGGCGAGGAAGACGATGATGCCCCAGCCGGCGTCCTTCCAGATCACCTGCGCGGTGATCAGCCACTTGAAGAAGCCGGGGTCGGTCATCAGGTCGAAGCTGTCGGCCCAGCCCCAGTCGCGCAGCAGTTGGGCCACCAGTCCCGCCCCGCCGAAGAGCTGCTGGAAGACGGTGATGACCAGCACCCAGGAGAAGAAGTGCGGCAGGTAGAGCACCGCCTGGGCCCAGGCGCGCACCTTGCTGTGCAGCACGCTGTTGATCAGCAGGGCGAGGGCGATGGGGATGGGGAAGTAGAGGAGCAGCTGGAGCCCCGAGAACATCAGCGTGTTGCGCACCGCGCGCCAGAAGTCCCGGTCCTCCAGCATCCGCTGGAAGTTCTCCATCCCCGTCCAGGCGCTGTTGGCCATGGAGTCGAAGAAGCCGTCGCCGGCGTAGGGGCTGAAGTACTGGAAGGCGATGACGTTGCCCGCGATGGGGATGTAGGCGAACACCACGAGCAGCGCCACGGCGGGCAACGTCATCAGGATCAGCGCGTAGTCCCGGCGCAGCTTGTGCCGGAACCGGATGCCGCCCGGCGGCGTGGCGGCGGCGCGGCGGCGCTTCCGGCCGGCCGGCGCCGCCTTCTGCGGCGGCGGGGTGGCGCCACCCTCCGCCGGCACCGGAGGGCGGGGAACCGTGCTCTGGGACACGGGAGCTCCTTCGTCTCTCTGGCCGTCGGTCAGGCGTCTTCTTCGTCCAGCAGCCGCTGGTAGAAGTCGCGCAGCTCGTCGCCGCCGTTGCGCCGCCAGTCGGCGACGGCGTTCTGCATGTCGCGGATGGACTGGCGACCGCGGACCACGTCGTCCTCCAGGTCCTCGAAGCCGTCGTTGATGTTGGCGAGCCGGGCGGGCTCCTGGACCTGCCGGCCGTAGAACAGCGGCTCCCGGGCGAAGCGCAGGTTGCGCTTCTGCCAGCCGGTCTGGTCCTCCACCATCTGGGGGGTGTCGGACCAGGCGATGGTGTGCTGCGGGGTGGCGATGAAGGTGTAGGTCTCGGGCACCACCTCGGTGTTGCCCTGGTCGGTGCGGACCGGCTGGCCGTCCTCGACGTTGTAGTGGGTGCCCTCGATGCCGAAGGTGCGCAGCCGGTTCTCCACGGTGCCGTAGGGCGCGGCGGTGTAGTTGGCGATCTGCAGCGCCTCGCGGATGCGGTCCTCGGAGAGGTTCCGGTTGACGAAGGTCCAGATGGTGGAGCCGTTGCCCAGGTAGAGCACCGGGTCGTTGCCGTCGACGCCGAAGTAGTCGAAGGCGTTCATCCGGAAGTCGGGGTTGGCGGAGAGCTGTTCGACGACCATGTTGTGCCAGACGCCGTCGCCGGTGAACATCATCAGGGTCTCGCCGGACGTGAACCGCTGGTTGGGGTCGCCGGAGACGGCCACCGAGTCGGGGTGGACGAAGCCCGCGTCGAAGAGCCCACGCGTCCACTCCAGCGCTTCCAGGTACTCGTCGGTCTCGTAGCGGTTGATCAACCGGCCGTCGTCGCCGCGGGCGAAGTAGTTGGGCCGCTCGGGGAGCACGCCGAAGATGGCCCACGCGGCCCACTTGACGTTCGACTCCAGGGCCCAGACCCGGTTGTTCGGGGAGGTGATCTCCTGGCAGAGGGCGACGAACTCGTCGGTGCTCGTGGGCACCTCCCAGCCGTTGGCCTCGAAGAGGTCCTGCCGGTAGAAGGGCGCGAGGCCGATGGGTGCGGCCGGCATGGGCAGGCCGCGCAGCGCGCCGCTGAAGACGGACGCCTGCCAGGCGGGGGTGGGGATGGCGGCGAGGTTGGGGTAGTCGAGGACGGCGTCGCCGGAGAGGAAGGGGCCGAGATCGGCGAAGCGGCTGCTGATGGCCTGCGGGACCTGGCCGCGCAGCTCCCAACTGGGGATGCACACCAGGTCGGGGATGTCGCTGCCGGCGAGCACCGCGCCGAGCCGCTCCTGGTAGGTGTTGCCGTCCTGGGTCTGCCAGTTCATGCGGACACCGATGGCCTCGTCCATGGCGGTCCAGAAGGGGTTGCCCGGGTCGGGCGGGGTGCCCCACAGCGGCGTCATGGCGGTGAACTCGCCACCGCTGCCCAGGGGCTCCGGGACCGAGACGCCCAGCTCCTCCTGCGGGATCCAGCGGGTGTAGCCGGGGCTGGAGCCGTTCTCGGCCGCGATGTCCGGGGCTACCGCGACCTCGGACGCCCGGTAGGTGGGCATCATCCGCTCCAGCTCGGAGAGGGAGGAGCGCCCCTCCTGACCGCCACCGCCACCACCGCCACCGCCGCACGCGGACAGCAGGGGCACGCCACCCATGGTCGCCGCGGCTGCGATCGCCGAGGACGCGAGGAAGTTTCTCCGGCTGGGTCCGGGGCGGGAGTTGGGCATGCTCGTCAACCCTTCGTGGCTGCTTCTTCGCAAGACCGTGGCGCAGGATGGTCGAAGCGCTTCGATGTTGCGCTGAGGTTAAGACCCCCCCAGTGGCCGCACAAGCCCTGCTTCACAAGAAAATTCGAGGTGCTTTCGAAGGAGATCAGCGCGGCTTGGCCCGGAGAGAACAAGGATGCCAAGGAGACGGCGAGTCGTTGTCGAATGGTCTCTTGACAGACGGCCGTTGCGAAACCCAGCATCGAAGCGCTTCGAAAACGGCTGCGGAGTCGCGGCCGTGACCGCGAGGGAACCTGGGGACCCAGAAGTGACAGACGGACCACTGCCGTTCCGCGATCCGGCCCTGAGCGTCGACGAGCGCGTCGCCGACCTGCTCGGCCGGCTGACCCTCGACGAACGACTCGCCATGCTGCACCAGTTCGCGCCGGCGGTGCCCCGGCTGGGGCTGCCCGCCTTCCGTACCGGCCAGGAGGCCCTGCACGGCGTGGCCTGGATGGGCGGCGCGACGGTCTTCCCGCAGGCCGTCGGGCTCGGCGCCACCTGGGACGACGCGTTGGTGCGCGCCGTCGGCGAGGCGGCCGGGCGCGAGGTGCGCGCCATGCGCGAGTCCGACGAGCGGGTGGGGCTCAACGTCTGGTCCCCCACCGTCAACCTGCTGCGCCACCCGCTGTGGGGCCGCAACGAGGAGGGCTACGCCGAGGACCCGGCGCTCACCGCGGCGCTGGCCACCGCCTACACCCGTGGCCTCCGCGGCGACCACCCCGACTACTGGCGGACGGCGCCGGTGCTCAAGCACTGGCTGGCCCACAACCACGAGGAGCGCCGCGACACCGCCTCCACCTCGGTGCGGCCCCGGGTGCTGCACGAGTACGAGCTCCCCGCCTTCCGCGGCCCGGTGGCCGCCGGCGCGGTGGCCGGCGTGATGCCCGCCTACAACCTGGTCAACGGCCGCCCCAACCACCTCTCGCCGCTGCTCGCCAGCGAGTTGCGCGCCTGGACGGAGCTGCCGCTCGTGGTCTGCTCGGACGCCGGCGCGCCCAGCAACATCGCCGGCTCCCAGGGCTATCTGCCGGACCACGAACGGGGGTTGGCGGCCGCGCTGCGCGCCGGCGTCGACAGCTTCACCGACCACGGCGAGGACCCGGCGCCCACCGTCGCCAGGCTGACCGAGGCACTGCGCCGGGGCCTGATCACCGAGGGCGACGTGGACACCGCGGTCGGCCGGCTGCTCGGCATGCGGTTCCGGCTCGGCCAGTTCGACCCCGAGCTCGACCCGTACGTCGCGGACGCGGCGTTCGACACGCCGGAACACCGCGAACTCGCGCTGCGGGCCGCCGAGAAGGCCGTGGTGCTGCTGAAGAACGACGGGCTGCTGCCGCTCGCGCCCGGCACCCGGGTGGCGGTGGTCGGCCCGCTGGCCGACGAGGTCAAGCTGGACTGGTACAGCGGCTCGCTGCTGCGCCGCAGCAGCCCGCTGGACGGCCTGCGCGCCCATCAGGGCATCGCCGGAGTCGAGTTCACGGACGGCGCCGACGTGGTGCGACTGCGCACCACGAGCGGCTTCGTGCGGGTGCCGGACGGCGGCCCTGACCTGGAGCTGACCGCGGCTGCCGCGCTCGACCCGGCGCTGCTGCGCGGCCGCACCGACCTGCCGCCGCTGACCGCGGACGCGGCGCCGGCCGACGCCACCGAGCTGCGCCTGGTCGACTGGGGCCACGGGGTGCTGACGCTGCGCGCCCCCGACGGGGGCTACCTCTCCGTCGCCGACGACGGCCTGGTGCGGGCCTCCGCCGCGGAGCCCGGCGGCTGGGTCGTCCAGGAGACGTTCGCCTTGGAGCCGCACGGCGGAGGCCACCTCCTGCGGCATCGGGGTACCGGCAACCATGTGTGTGTCGCCGCCGGGCGGCTGAAGGTTGCCGCCGAGGGCGAGACGGGCGAGGTCTTCTTCGTGGAGACCGTCGAGCGGGGCGCGGACGCGGTGGCCGCGGCCGCCGCCGGCGCGGACGTGGTGCTGGTGGTGGCCGGCAACGACCCGCACATCAACGGCCGGGAGACCGAGGACCGACTCACCCTGGCGCTGCCGCCGGCCCAGGACCGGCTGTGGCGGGCCGCGCACGCCGCCAACCCGCGCACCGCGCTGGTGCTGGTCTCGTCCTACCCGTACGCGGTGCCGGAGGCGGACGTCGCGCTGCCGGCGCTGCTGTGGACCGCGCACGGCGGCCAGGCCGCCGGCGAGGCCCTGGCCCGCGTGCTGTGCGGGGACGTGTCGCCGGCCGGCCGGCTGCCGCAGACCTGGTACGCGGACGACGCGGAGCTGCCGGGGATCCTGGACTACGACCTGATCGCGGCGCGCGCCACGTACCTCTACTACGACGGCACGCCCCTCTACCCGTTCGGCCACGGCCTGTCGTACACGTCGTTCGACCACGCCGACCTGACGGTGACCGCCACCGACGAGACGCTGACCGCCGAGGTGACCGTCACCAACACGGGGGCGGTCGTGGGCGACGAGGTGGTGCAGCTCTACGCCACCGCGCTCGAGCCGAGCGTGCCCCGCCCGCACCAGTGGCTGATCGGCCACCGGAGGGTCACGCTCACCCCCGGCGAGAGCCGGCGGCTCACCTTCACGGTGCCCGCGCGGTCCGCGCTGGGCTTCTGGGACGTCGCGCACGGCCGCTGGGCGGTCGAGCCGGGCGCGTACGCGGTGCGGGTCGGCGCGTCGAGCCGGGACATCCGGCAGGCCGCGACCGTGAAGCTGACCGGGGAACCGGTCGGCCCACGGCCGGTCAGGCGCGCCGGCCTTGCCGCCGTCGACTACGACGAGAGCGAGGGCGTCCGGATCGTCGACCGCGACCCGGTGGTCGGCGACGCGGTGACCGCGCCGGACGACGGCACGCCGGCGCTGCTCCGCTTCCGCGCCTGCGACTTCGGCGACGGCGACGGCATCGACCGGGTGCGGCTGCTGGCCGCCCGCGAGGAGCCGGGCGACGGCCGGGTCGAGCTGCGGGTGCCCGACCTCGGCCTCGCCCTCTCGTTCGACGTGCCGTCCACCGGTGACCGGTACGTCTACACGCCGGTCACCGCGGAGCTGCCGGGCCCGCTGGGCGGGGTGCACGACGTGGAGCTGGCGCTGTACGGGCCACTGCGGCTGGACCGGCTCGACCTCGCCTGACCGGCGCCGACGGTGGTTCTCCCCCACCCACCCGCCCTCTCGCGCGAGGCGCGCATGCCCGGGCGGTGGCGCTCCCCCACCCGGCCGCCCTTTCCCGCGCTTCGCGCGGGGAGGGCGGCGGTGTGGCCGCCGACTCGGGCGGGCCGTGGCCGTCGCCCGGCGACGAAGCCGCCGGCGCCCGGCCCCCGAGCTGCCGCACCCGGCCCGAGCGCAGCGCCCTGAACGCCGGGCGGGTGGCCCGGATCGCATGGCGGGTGACGCACGGCGGCTCACAGGAGGGCGCCCGACCCGCCCGCGCTTTCGGCTTCGCCGCAGGGCGGCGCGGCCAAGCCCAACCGCGGCGCCGCCCTCC
>NZ_JBHXFJ010000044.1:0-64911 GCF_042722465.1 Streptomyces sp. NPDC127098 | reverse complement strand
GCCAGGACGCGTCCTGGCGGCCACCGCCCGTTCGGGGATTCAGGGTTGAGGTGGCCACCCCAGTGCCGTGCGAATGGCCGCGGGCAGATAGCCATCCTGTGGCCCCTGAGGGATGTAAACGGTGACGGCGTCGGCGACTTCGGCGTCGAGCAGGTGACCGATGTGGTGAGTGAAGGGGAAGTCTGGCCGCAGAGCGAGACGGACCTGGGCGTCGGACGGGTAGTGCCGTAGCTGGTTGATCAGCTGTCCGACGGTTATCGCTATCGGGTCATCGCCCGCCATGGTGCCGCCCCTCGGTGTCGGGGGCGGGAGTCGGCGTGACGTGGGCTCCTGGGAAGGTGTGGACTGTGCGTTGCGAGGAGGGAACAGCGGAGCCGAGGCCTTCGCAGAGGCTCCGCAGCAGGGGGAGGGGGAGTGCGGTGGAAAGCCGGGCGCCCCACAGTACGGGGGCGGCCTGGTGGGGGCGGATTTTGACCAGCCAGGCGGCGCCGTCGAGCTCATAGGCGAGGGATGCGTTGGCGGCCTCGGACTGGTAGGCGAGCATTCGGGTTGGGTCGGCGCGCCAACTGGCGTCGAGCAGGGGCTGGAGGGCTTCCGCACCGCCTTCCAGAAGGCTGTGGTGGGTGGTGGGGGTCAGCGCGGCGTCGGGGGCGTCAGCCAGTGTGGTCACCAGCGGCGCAAGGATTTCGTAGGGGGTGTGGTCGGTGAACTCCGCATCCCACAGGAGGGCCCCGCTCTTGTCGGGGCGTGCCCACAGGCGCCACTGAGTGTGATGGAACCCAAGCCAGCGGTCGCCTTCGGGAATGAACTCGACGGCGAGTCGCTGGGTGGGGTCGAAGAAGTGGATGTTGCCGTCGCTGTCGGGCCAGGAGGTCCAGCCCGCCGCGTCCAGGGTGGTCCGGATGTGCTCGACGCCGCGGTCGTTGGGGCCGGCGAGGTAGCGCCCTATGACGTCGTAGGTGGGGTTGCTCGCGGCTTGCGGTTGTTCCATCGCGCGGGTGTCCCTTCGGTGATCTGCGACGTTTGTCGCGGAGGTGTGGGATGTTCCCTTGGGGGGCGGCGGTTGGCAACCGTGTCGCGGGCGTCAGCGTTCCGGCGGGTGCCTGGCGCCGGCACGCGGCGGAGGGAGCTGCCTGGGGAGGGTGAGGGGGTGCTGGTGGCGGCGAAGAAGGCTGGTGTAGCGCGTGCGAGCCAGGGTGACGACGTCGAGTTGTTCGGCGCGGGTGGTTTTCAGCACCATGGCCAGAACGGTGGCCAGTGCCTTTCCTCGGTAGGGCGGTTCGCGTGTCGCCTCGGCCACGATGGCGGTGAGGGCGGCGGCGTCGACGTCCCGGGCGCGCGTGGTCGCGTGGCCGGCGTCGGCGAGGATGGCCTCGCCGTAGCCGGTGAGGAGGTCGATCAACGGCAGGCGGGTGTGGAGCAGGTCGTCCTCGATCAGTGAGAGCGCTGTGAGAACCGCTGCGTGCAGCGTCGCGATGTCTGGCTCGGGGAGGTTGGGAGCGCGTTCGTGCGAGGAGGGGGTGGCGGGAGGTGACGGGTCATCGTCCACGCGGGCCGTCCTCGGGCGAAGGGGGCGCGGCCGTTCGACCTGAAGGTGGACTGGGAGCTGGTGGTCGCGGCGCTGTGTCGGAGAGGGAGCGAGTGAGCAGGAGGCCGAGAGCCGACGTGGTCATCCTGAGCTGGTTACGCAGGGTGTCCATGTGGGTGGTGGCGGCCTCTAGACCTACGGAGCGGGCGGCGAGGGTGTGAAGTTCGTCCTCGGTCAGGTGCGCGATGGATGGGCGCCCAGGGGGTACGGCGTTGACCAGGCGCTGGAGGCGGCTGACGAGGTCGTGGTGGGCGTCATCCAGGTATCCGGCGATCAAGGCGGTCAGTACGGCTGCTCGGCGAGCGGAGGTGCCTTCGGGGCACCGGGCCATGAGATCCTCAGGGCCGACTCCGAAGAGCGTGATGAGGTAGTTGGTTCCCGCTGGCGGCGGCGTGGGCGGTGTCGTCATGGATGCCTCCTGGCGGTGTGATGCGGTGCTTTGCTCACCGGCGGGATTGGCGTGCTGGGCGTTCGGGGAGTGCCGGTTGTGCGGAGGCAGCTGGTTGCGGTCGAGGCCGGGCTGCGGTTCGGCCGGATGGAGGCGCATGAGTGACAGATGCGCGGTGGCGACGCGCGTCTTCGCGGACGGCCCGGGGGCCGGCCATGACGGCGACGAGATGGGCGGGGGTCTCGGGCCACGTCGGCATCATCGGGGCCGGGCTGGAGCTGTCAAAGTTGGCCGCCCCGTCGTGATGGCTTCGGCAAATCGAGCTCGAGGAACGGTCTCAGCGCCGGAACGCCCGTGAACTCGCGCGCGGGACAAGGAGTCGGCTCGGGCGCCTCGTCGTCGGCTGACGTCATCGCGACCGCCCGCTTGGGAGGGGCCGCGCCATCGGCCTGGGGGTTGCTGGGAGGTGTGAGAAGAGGTCGGCGGGCTGGTAGGGAATGGCGGACGGGTAGGCGGTTTGCACGGGGCTCGCCGTCTGGCTGGGCTGGCTGGCGGTTCGGCGCTGTTGCCAGGCGGCGAGAGGCTCGACGACTTCGTTCAGTGCCGAGCCCTGTGGTGTGAGGGTGAGGATCTCGGCCTTGCCGCTTCGTCCTCCGGTGGGGACGATCAGGCCGCGGTCGCGGAGAACGGCGACGCGGCGGTAGAAGGAGCTGGTTTCCAGGGGCCAGTCGAGGTGGTAGCCGACATCAGTGGCGGTGAGAGGACCTCGCTCGGCGAAGGTCTTGCAGATGGCGAAGGTGGCGGGCATGGGGAGGCGGCCGAGGCCGCGTTCGACCTGTTCAGCCCTGGCGACGGGGCCGTCGCTGCCCACATGTTCTCGCCACCAGTTGGCGAGGGCCTGATGGACCGGCTGCAGTCCGTGGGCGGCGTCGCGAAGGCCGTAGCGGACGATTGTGCCGCTGGAGGTTGGCGTGACGAGGCCTTGGCTCTTCAGACGACTGATGATGTAGGAGACGGTGGACTGCTGGAGGCCAGGGAGGGCTTTGCGAAGCTCGGTGATACGCATGGGGCCGTTGTGCTCGAGGGTCTGGAGCACCCACACGTTCCAGCGCGGCTTGAGGGTGATCGCCGCGAGCTCGGCTCGTTCGATCTGGGCGGGGGTGAGAGACCGCCAGCTGATGTGGGACACGGGGTGGCTCCGGGAAATGCGGTCGCGAGGGCTTGGGTTACCGGCCAGGGCCGGACGATGCGTTCGACGTCGTGGGGCCGTTGCTCGTTGGGACGGTGGCGTGCGCGCCAGGGCCGCCGAGCGCGGAGGGGCGCGCGTGGATGATCGGGTAGATCACATCGAGGTGGCGCTGGCGGAGGGCGAGTTCGTCGTCGATGCGCTGCGCGTAGAACAGCAACGTGCCGGCTTCGATGGGTACGCGTCCGGGCTGGGTGAGACGGTGCAACGCGGCGAGGTCGGAGGCAATGCGTCGCTCGGCGATCGTCAGATGCGTGCGCGCCTCCAGGACGCGGTCGCGGGCCGGGTCCGCTGGGCCGGTGGCCGCTAGGCGCAGCAGCTCGGCGACGGTGCGACCGAAGCTCTGCTCGATGGCGCTGTCCGCGCTGCTTCCCGGGATCGGAACGGCGGCGTCTCCTGGCGTGTCCGCCCCGGCGCTCATCGCGTCCACCTAGAGCCGTTGGCCGTGCCGCTTGACGCCGCCGCCGGGAGAGTCGAGCGCCGTGGGGCCGGCTGAGCTGGTCCGTGCGCCGGGGTGGGGTCAGGTGCGGCGCCGGTGGTGTAGGTGTCGGTGGAGGCGACGGCTTCCATGATGATCATGGCGATGGATTGGCGGGCGGCCTGCAGTTGGATGACGCGCTCGGCGAGGCCGGCCATCTGCTTGGCGCGCTGTGGCGTGAGCTCTTCGTCCGTGAGGAAGGGGAGGAGGGCGTCGTCGAACTGGCGGAGAAGGTAGTCGGCCTGGAGCAGCCTTCGGTGCCAGGTTATGGCCTTCCGAAGGGCGGGGTCGGACAGCGAAGGGCTGGCGACCTCCCGGTAGAGGTCCTTCGTGGGGCGGCCGAAGCGTCGCTCAAGGCGTTGTTCGACCATGGGTAGCAGCGTGTCGTTCACCGGGGGATCGCTCCCTTCGTGGCGTCGCATCGGGGTGTGCTCGGGGTGGCTTAGCGCCGGTGGCCGCGGGGCGGCGTCGTGGGCGGGGTGGCGCCCATGGGGCGGGTGACCGGCGCGGGGTTGGGCGGCCCGTAGGGAGCGGGGGGCGGAAGGGGGAGTGCGGGGTTGTCGAACCAGGACGTCAACCAGGTGGTGGAGTCCGCGATGGTGGCGAAGGCGCCTTCGCGAACCTGGTAGGAGTCGGAGGCCATGTCGACGGTCTCCAGGAAGATCCGGTACGGCTGGTGGGCGCTGTCGGGGTGCTGGTCGTAGACCAGCACGCGGACCGAGATGCTGTCCTTGGGGCCGATCGGTTCGTGGAAGTAGCTGCCCAACAGCTGGTAGCGCGAGCCGGACAGGCGCAGCCGCTCCTCCAGTGTTCGGGTGGTGGCGTCGGCCGGGCTCGGCGACGGGGAGGCCTGCCGCAGCGCGGTGTGGGCAGCGGGGCAGCCGCGTTCGATCAGCCAGCGTTGGGCGAAGGGCACGGTGGGTTCGTAGGAGTAGCCGCAACGGAAGAGGCGGCGGTGGGCGTCCCGGCTGATGTGGATGGCGAGGTACCTGGCGTCGCCGGGATGGCCGTAGCCGGCCGCCCTGTCGTAGACGATCCAGTAGCTGTGGCGCTGGTCGGGGGTGTGGTGTTCGACGAGCAGGTGAAAGGAGTCCTGCGACAGATCGAGCAGGTTGAGGTTCTCGAGCATTTCGCGCTCGGCGGGCCGCAGATCGTCGATGCGGAAGTCGATGGCCTGTTGATCGGTCATCGCGGTATCTCCGTTCGCGTTGACGGCAGCCAGTGAGGGGTGGTCGTCGGCGCAGCGGGCCGCCGGGAGAGTTGCCGCGGTTTGCCGGGAGCTGATCCGGACAGGCGGCCGAGGCGGCGGGCTGCTGCGTTGTAGACGGCGTGGCCTTCGCGGGGGCCGACGGCCAGCAGGAAGATCTCGCGGGCGTGTGCCCCGTGGGGTGGTGCGGGACGTTCGGCGTAGACGATGCGCCACTCAGCCCTGGGATCGACGTAGAGCTTCCGGTGGCCCGTCAGGTCGACGCCGGCCCGCACACCAAGGCGCGCGCCACGCTGTTCGCCGTGGACGAGGTCCTGCAGCGCGAGGAGAGCGAGATCTCGGATGCCGGCGGGGGCGGTGCGCAGATCGTCGAGCGCGCGGGGGTCGGCGGCGAAGCCGAACACCGCGCTCACGCCGTACCGCCACCGCTACCCGGAGGCGGGCCGTCCTGGGGCAGCGGCGGAGGCAGCACCCGGTGGGCCGGACGCTTGGGATGCGTCATGCAGGCGGCGAACGGCCCGTTGGGTGAGCGGAGCTGGACCATGGTGTGGTCGAGGAAGTCGCGGTGCCACACCGCGGGGCCGCTGGGGCCGGCGTCCGGCGCGATGTGCTGCTTCCACGCCATCCACAGCCCGTGCAGCCGAGCGACGGCTTCCGGATGCTCCGGCCACCAGGGGCACCAGGGGGCCTGGGTGGAGATCTCACGCCCGTAGACCGGCAGCAGCACTTCGTTGACCCAGGCCGTCAGCCCGGTCAGCTCCTGGTCGTAGGCGCTGCCGCGCAGGGACACGATGTACGACCCGGCGCCCGGTGGGGCCGGCAGCGGGAGCGGATCGTCGGCGGCGAGCCGGTCGAGGAGCTGGTCGTGCGCGGACGTCCGTGCGGTCAGGCGAGCCACGGTGGCCGCCAGCTCCTCCACCTCGGTGTCGGACAGGCGGATCGGCTCGGGCAGATCAGGGAATTCGTCGTGGGGTCGGTCCGGCACAGTCGGGGTTCTCCCTTCGCTCGGGCTCGGGGGATGAGCGGGAGCAGCCCAGGATGCTGATGCTGCCCGTTTTGGCGTGACCGGGAAAATCTGTTAGTAGCCACCCACAGGAAGCACGCGTTACGTCAACTCAATGACTTCTGCTGGGGAGCGCTGGAAGGTCATTCGGATGCCGGCGCCGCCAAGTCGAGGTCGTTCCGTCCGGTGGAGGCTCGGAGGGCTTCATCGAGCCGCTGGCGCGCGATCTCGGCATAGTGAGGACTGAGTTCGATGCCGATGAAGTCCCGGCCTTCGAGAAGGGCGGCGACTCCGGTGGAGCCGGAGCCCGCGCAGAAGTCCAGGATGGTGCCAGCCGGTGGGCACATCTGAACCAGTTGCCGCATGACTTCGACGGGCTTTTGGGTGATGTGCTGACGGCCCTTCCTCGGCTGGGAGGCGGAGAACAGCCCGGGGAGGTATATAGGGTTGCGGTCAGGGGCGACCGGCCCTTTGGTGCCCCAGACCACATATTCGCAGTCCTGCTTGATCCGGCCCTTCTGCGGGCGCGAGGCCGGCTTGTGCCAGGTAGCGATCCCTCGCCATGTCCAGCCGGCGGCCTGGAAGGCATCCGTGGTGATGGGGAGTTGGCGCCAGTCGGTGAAGATCAGCGCCGTACCGGACGGCTTGGTGATGCGGTAGGCCTGGGTGAGGTTCAAGGTGAGCCAGTAGCCGTAGGAGCGCTGGTCCTTGTTCTCGCCGTCGAAGTCGGCAAGGCCGTGTTGCGCGTCGGCGGACGTGTACTTGGCGCGGGCCGTGCGGCCGGTTCGTTCGGCAGCGGTGCGGCCGCCGGAGTTATAGGGCGGGTCGGTGATGACGCTGTCGGCCGCGTTGTCCGGAAGCTGGGACAGAACGCTCAGCGCATCGCCTTGATGGAGGGAATAGGGCATCGAAGCGAGGTCTCCTCTCGCCGGAACCAGGGTTCTTAGCTCGACGAGCAGCGGGAAAATGGGCGTGGAGTTCGGGAGGATAGCCGAATAATCCGGTCGCCCCACTCAGAGGAGAAGTCATCGGGGGCTTGTTGGCGCGACCGGAATTCGCCCCTACAGTCGAGGCGCTTCCTTCCCGAAGAGGAGAGGTGCCGAGATATGTCGTGGTTCGGCAGATTACCAACGCGGCTGGCTGCCGCATGAGCAGTGTGCTCGTCGCCTGGGTGAACTCCCGGGCGACGAGACACCATCGCCGGGTCGCTACTGCCCGTATTGGCTTCCTTCGTAATTCGCTGATATGAGGTCGTGTTTCCGCTGTGAAGAAGGCGTCTGTAGCTATGGCCGTCGCGGTCGTCATATCCCCGGTCATGTTGGCGGGCTCGGCCGCGATGGCGTTCAACAGCTATGAGTCCGCGGTATGCGCAACCGCGCCGGAGGTGGATGTTGCCGCGGTGGCCGAGCAGGTCCGCGCGGTCCTCGACGGGAACCAGGAGGCCGTCGGCGGCTCGAGCGCCGGCCTGTCCGATCCGCAGGAACAGGTGCCCAACGCCCAAGCGATCGTCACCACGGGCGTCGAGCTCGGTGTTCCGGCCCGTGGCCAGGTCATCGCGCTGGCCACAGCGATGCAGGAGTCCACCCTTCGCAACATCGACTACGGCGATCGGGACAGCCTCGGCCTGTTCCAGCAGCGCCCCTCCCAAGGCTGGGGAACCCCGGAGGAGATTCTCGACCCGGCCTATGCCGCCACCCGCTTCTACGAGGCGCTCCTCGCCGTGCCCGGCTGGGAGGAGATGCCGCTGACCGTGGCGGCGCAGACGGTACAGCGCTCGGCCTTCCCCGACGCCTATGCCCGGTGGGAGTCGCTGGCCACCGCGCTGAGGGAGGCTCTCGCGGACTCGGCCGGAGTCGGCCCCGCAGAGAGCGAAGCCGCCGCTTCCGGCTGCGCGGGCGAGGAGATCGCCGCTGGCCGGCCGATTCCCGCAGGCCTGCTACCGGCTGGGTATGAGGTGCCCGAGGACGCACCGGCTCAGGTGCGCCTCGCGATCCGATGGGGACTGCGGCAGCTGGGCAGCCCGTATCAGTGGGGTGGGGACTGCACCGACCCGCACGGCCCGAATCCCGGGCGGCGATGCGACTGTTCCTCGCTGGTGCAGCAGTCCTATGCCGCGGCTGGCGTCGAGCTGTCGCGCACGACGTTCACGCAGTATCGCGAAGGCACCGCCGTCGATGCCGACGCCGTTCGGCCCGGGGACCTGGTCTTCACCGGGCGAGCCCCAGACGGCCCGGATCACGTCGGCATGGCGATCGGCTCGGGGCTCGTCCTCCACGCGCCCGGTACGGACGACGTGGTGCGCATCGCCTACCTCGACGATTGGGCGTCCCAGATCACGCACGTGCGCCGCGTCGTGACCTGACCTCGCTGAGCCGCTTCCGCCGCTCGCCCCCGCGAACTTCTCCTCCCCCTTCTCTTTCTTTCTCGCGCGTCCTTCGCGCGCCGCAAGGAGCTTCTTCATGTCGGTTTCCCGCCGCGCCAACGATTTGGCATATGACCCTGGAATATCTCCCGAGGAAGGGGGGCTGCCGGGTCTGGACGTTCTGCGGGACACGATGAGCTCGATCAACCTCTTCGGGATCATCGCGATCGTCGGCGCCTTGTCGGTGGCCGGCGTGGTGTGGGCCTACGGGCACTTCTCCGCCAGCCACGGCGCCGAGGCCAAGGGGAAGCAGGGCGTGCTGGTATCGGCTGGCTGCGCGCTGCTGCTGGGAGCGGCCAACGGCATCGTCGCGTTCTTCTCCAACATCGGGTCGCAGGTGGAGTGAGGGATGCGCACCAGCCTTTCCACCGGCCCGGTCGGCCGTGGCCTGTCCTTGTGGCAGCGCACGGCCATCGGCGTGATCGTCTTCCTGCTGCTGGTGGCCGGCGCCTGGGCGGTGGCCACCACGACCCGCGAACACACCGGAGCCGAGTCGACACCCGCATCGCCCGACGGCGCCGCCGCCCCGTCGGCGAGCCCGACACCGCCCCACACCCCCTCCAGCCCAGCGGAAGACGAGAGGGAGGCGGGAGAGGAGTGGGTTCCTCGGACTCCGCCGAGCACCAGCGACGCCGTCCTCTTCGCGCAGGCGGCCGCGGAGGCGCTGTGGTCCTATGACACCCGGCGCGCGACGCATCGCGAACGCACTGCGGAGTTGCGCGCCTGGATGACCGCGGAGGAGACCTACGCCGACTGGGAGTCGGTGGCGGCGCAGATCCCCACCCCGGAGGTGTGGCTGCAGCTGGCGGACAACGAGCAGTTCGCCACCGCCCAGAGCGAGTCGGGCCACTTCCCGGCGTCCTTCGAGGAGCAGCTGCGGGCCCGCCCGGAGTTGATCACCGAGGCCTACGTGTACGTGGTCACGGTCACCGGCCGGCAGAGCATCCACTGGCGCGACGGCGGCCGGGGCGCCGAGGAGCGCACGGTGACCCTCGCCGTCCAGTGCCGCCCCGGCGACCGCTGCGGCTTGGCCGGCCGGCTTCCGACCGTGGCGTTCTGACCCCCTGATGCCTGGAATGAGCGAAGAAGAAGGACGGCCGGCGTGAGTGTCTGTGACATCCCCCTGGTGGACCGGGTGTGCGATTCGGTCGCCGACATGGCCACCGGCACCGCGCAGGCGATGACCGAGGGAATCGGCGCGTGGATCGCCACCTCGATGGGTGACATGGCCGTCTCGGCCGCCGACCTCGCCGCCTCCGCGGTCGACGCCACCACAGCCGTCGACCTGGACGCCCGGTGGTTCCGCGACAACTACGAACTGCTGCTGCCCATCGGGCTGGTGACCACCGTCGGCGCCTTCTGCCTCCACCTGGTCTACGCCGCCTGGCGCCACGACGGGTCGGCGATGCGCCGGGCGTTGACCGGCACGATCAGCGGGATCCTGTTCGCGTTCGTCGTGATCCCGCTCACGATGCTGGCGCTGGGAATCGTCGACGCCCTCTCAGCGGGCTTGTTCGAAGCAGCCGGCACATCGCTGTCCGACACTGTGCGACGGGTCGTCGACGTCGCCCTGCTCGGCCCCATGTTCGATCTGGGCTGGGCCCTGGCGACACTGATGGCGATCGGCCTGGCGGTGGGAGCGTTCGCCTTCTGGGGCGTGATGATCCTGCGGAAGGTCGGAATCCTCGTCATGGTCTCGCTGGCGGTCTTCGCCGGCGCGGGCGGCGGCTGGGACACCGCGCGCCGCTGGCGCCGAGGATGGATCGAGATCACCGCGACCCTGGTCATCAGCAAGCTGCTCATGACCGTGATCTTCCTGCTCGGCGTGGCGGCCATGGGGGAGAGCGACCCCCAAGGTGACGGGCTCACCGCTCTCTCGGATGCCGTCGCCGGCATGGTGGTCATGGCGCTGGTGCTCGTCAGCCCGTTCGCCACCTATCGCTTCGTGCGCTGGGCCGGCGACGGCGGAGGCGAGGACATCCATCGCAGCGGCACCGCCGGCGTGTCCGCCACGGCACGCTCCGCCCAGCAGGCCGGAGCCGTCGCCGCCAAGGCCAAGACCGGAGGCATCGCCCCGTCCGGCGGCATCGCCCCGCAGGGACCGGCCAGCTGGTCCGGCTCCCCGGCCGACGGCATCGTCCCCGCCAGCACGGCCGGCCGGACCACGGGAGGCGACACCGCCAGCCGGCAGGGCCCCGGCACACCAACCGCCAACCCCCCGGACGGCCCGGACGGCCCGTCGGGTCAGGCCGGCGGGCAGCGTCAGCCGGCCGCCGGCGGCGCGGCCGTGCCACTGAACAAACCGCAAACCCGACTCAAAGCCGCCAACAAGCCTGCCCCGCCACCCCCGCCGAGCGGCCCTCGACCCGAGGGCGACTGACCACCACCAACCCCCGCCCGCTCCTTCTCCCGTGGGTTCCAGAGAGGTCTGCTCACCATGACACCCCCCAACTCCGGGGCCGGCGTGCCGCCGGTCGTGAAGTTCCCGCACCGCTCGCGCCGCGGGGTGCTGCTGGGGATGAGCGCCATGCAGCTGGCCACCGCCGGCCTCGGACTCGTGCTGGTGATGGGTGCGCTCACCAGCGGCGGAGTCATCCTCGCCCTCCAACTCGCCCCGGCCTTGGCCCTGTTGGCCGGACTGATCTGGACCCGGCGGGGCGGCATTCCGTTGACCGACTGGATGCCCGTGCTCGCCCGCTACGGGCTGCGGCGCCTGCACGGCCAGCTCGAGTGGCTGGCTAGGCCCGCGACGCGCCCGGCCGTGGCCGGACTCCTCCACCTGCCCGGCGCGGCCGGCTCACTGCGCCTGATCACCGCGCCGTCCGGGCACTACGCCGCCATCCACGACCCCCACGCCCGCACCCTCACCGTGGTGGTGCGGGTGGCCTCCCGGGCCTTCGCCCTCCTCGATCCCGCCACGCAGAATGCCCACGTCCATGGCTGGGGCCGGGCGTTGGCCGCGCTTGCCAGGACCGGCCACATCCGCAGCGTCCAGGTGCTGGAGCGCACCGTCCCCGACTCCGGCGACGCCCTCGTGCGGCACTTCACCGAGCACGGCCGGCCGGAGGCTGGCATGGCTGTCGGCGTCTACCGCGACCTCGTCGAGGCCGCCGGGCCCGCCGCCGCCCCGCACGAGTCCTATGTCGCGCTCGCCTTCGACCTCAAAGCCGCCCGCAGGCTGATCAACCAGGCCGGCGGCGGCCTGAGCGGGGCGTTCATGGTGCTCAACCAACTGGTGGCCTCCTTCAACCAGGCCGCCCGAGGGGCCGGCATCTACTCCCTGGGCTGGCTGGACGCGCAGGAGATCGCCGCCGTCATCCGCACCGCCTACGACCCGAAGGCGCTGCCGGCACTCCAACGGTGGTCGCCCACCACGACCGCCCGGGCCGCCCCCGCCGCGGCGGGCCCGGTCGTGCAGATCGAGGAGCCGGGCCTGATCCGCACCGACACTGCGGTGCACTGCACCTACTGGATCGAGAACTGGCCCCGTACCGAGACCTCACCCGGCTTCCTCCACCAGGTCATGTTCACCTCCGGCGTGCGGCGCAGCGTCAGCCTCACCTACCGGCCCGCCTCGATCGACGCAGCGCTGCGCGACGTCCAGCGCCGCAAGGCCGGCATCGTTGCCGAAGCCGCCGAACGGCAGCGCCGCGGCCGCGTGGACTCCGAGGCCCACTCCATGGAGTACGCCGACGTTCAAGAACGGGAACGCCAGCTGATCGCCGGTCACGCCGATGTCGCGTTCACCGGCCTGGTGACCGTCTCGGCCGACACCACCGAGGCCCTGCACGCCGCCTGTGCTCAGATCGAGACCGCGGCCGTCTCCGCCCAGATCGATCTGCGACGCCTCACCTACCGGCAGGCCGAGGCGTTCACCGCAGCGGCACTCCCGCTGGCCCTCGCGGCGTGACACCCTCGCTCCCCTCGTGCTGGAAGGCGCCGATCCCCATGCCCGCACCCCCATCCGAGCCGGCGGCCCGCCTGCGCGCCGCGACGGCCGACATCCGTCACCACACCCGCCAGACGGCCACGCACGCTGGGCCCGCCGGCCGCCGCGAACTCGACGCCCTGCACGCCCACCTCGCCGCACTCCACCAGCTGCTCGACCAACTCCTCGCCCGCACCCTCCCGGAGACGCCCGCCGAAGCCGCACACCTGCAGGCGGCCCGCATCCGCCTGTGGCAGGCCGCCGCCCACACCCACGACGCCTTCCACACCGCACCCCCCACCGTCACCGGCCAACCACCCGGCGAGGACTGCCCGCAACGCGGGACCGATGTGTCGGTCGGTGCGCTGTTGACCATCTGCCAGCGCCACCTCGCCAGCGGCGCGA
Source organism: Streptomyces sp. NPDC127098 (assembly GCF_042722465.1). Classification (NCBI taxonomy): domain Bacteria; kingdom Bacillati; phylum Actinomycetota; class Actinomycetes; order Kitasatosporales; family Streptomycetaceae; genus Streptomyces; species Streptomyces sp. NPDC127098. Next base: position 52,246 of record NZ_JBHXFJ010000044.1, on the reverse strand, counting down.
CCGTGCGGCGCCAGACCACCCCCGCCGACCTGCACAGCCCGCTCCACGGCCATGCCTCCTACCCCCAGCCCGGCGAGGAGAGGCGATGAACGAGCACCGCACCACCAGCGCCACCGGCCTCTACCTCCCCCGGCACGCCTCCCGCCGCGACCGGGCCGCAGCCCGCCGCCAGCTCCGCGACGCCCACCGACAAGCCCGCGCCCACACGGCCCCCACCCGCCTGCCACGTCCCGCCGCCGACCCCGAGCTCGCCCCCGTATATCCAGCGAACGGCCGACCGGGACCGGCCTCCGCCCGCGGCCGCCATCTCCATCTTCCCGCGCACCGCATCACCACCCAGGTCGCCGCCGGCGCCTACCCCTTCCTCGCCGAGGGTGGACTCGGTGCCGACGGCATTTACATCGGCCGCGACGTCCACGCCGAAGCCTCCTTCTGCTTCGACCCCTTCCGCCTCTACGGCACCCTGGACGGCTTCACCAACCCCAACGTGCTCCTCGCCGGCGTGATCGGCACCGGCAAGTCGGCCCTCGCCAAGTCGATCGCCCTGCGCAGCACCGCCTTCGGCTACCGCGTCTACGTCCCCTGCGACCCCAAGGGGGAGTGGACCCCCCTCGCCGAGGCCCTCGGCGGCGCCACCATCGCCCTCGGCCCCGGCCTCCCCGGTCGCCTCAACCCCCTGGACGCCCCCGCACGCCCCGCGCACATCTCCGAGGACGACTGGCTCGGCGAGGTCCGCAAGCGCCGCCTCCTCCTACTCGCCTCCCTGGCCCGCACCGTCCTCGGCCGCGATCTGCACCCGATGGAACATACCGCCGCCGACATCGCCCTGGACACCGCCACCCACCACGCCACCGCGCAGGGGCGAACGCCACTCCTCGGCGACATCGACCGCGTCCTCAACACCCCACAGCTGCTCACCCAAGCCAGCGGCACCCTCGCTGGCGACCTCGCCGACGCCGCCCGCGACCTCGCCCACGCCCTGCGCCGCCTCGTCGCCGGCGACCTCGCCGGCCTCTTCGATGCGCCCTCCACCACCACCTTCGACCCCTGCGTCCCCATCCTGACCATCGACCTGTCCCGCATGGGCGGAGCCGGCGACGACACCGCCCTCGTCCTGGCCATGACCTGCGCCTCGGCCTGGATGGAATCCGCCCTCTCCGACCCCACCGGCGGACAGCGCTGGGTCATCTACGACGAGGCATGGCGCCTGATGCGCCACCTCGCTCTCCTCGAGCGCATGCAAGCCCACTGGAAACTCTCCCGCGGCCTCGGTATCGCCAACCTCGCCGTCATCCACCGCCTCTCCGACCTCCTCGCCGCCGGCGACGCCGGATCCCGCGGCCGGGCCCTGGCCGAAGGACTCCTGGCCGACTGCTCCACCCGCATCATCTACCGCCAAGAAGCCGACCAACTCGCCGCCGCAGCAAGCCTCCTGGGGCTGACCGGCACGGAGGCCGAGGCCGTCTCCGCGCTCACCAAGGGCCGCGGCCTGTGGAAGGTCGCCTCCCGCTCCTTCATCACCCAACACCTCCTGCACGCCCACGAAGCAGCCCTCTTCGACACCGACGCACGCATGACACAGCCCTGACGCCAGCCACGACGGCGCCACCCGGCCAGGGGCCACGCTGCGGCCCCGCCGCGAAGCCCGAGGCGACGCCCCAGCACGTCAACGCATCACGACCAACGCCCATCAACGATCGTCGAAGGCAGCACCATGGCCGCACCCGCTGACGTCTCCTTCACCGTCTCCGCCCACCAGGGCATCACCGCCCGCATCCATCCCGGCTCCTGGTGGCCCACCGCCAGCGCGGCCCTGTTCGATGCCGGATTCCAGCGGGGCGATACCGAGGCCGACCGCGAGCTCTTCGTGCTCCCCCGCACAGTCCCCCTGCACGAAGCCTTCATCCACGCCCACACAGCGATCAAGAACCTCCGAGCCGCCGGCCTGTCCGCCCGCTGCCACCAGCCCTTCCTCGGCCCCAAGGTCACGCACCCCGCCGCGGCGGACGCCGCGCGTGCCCTCTTCGAACTCCGCAACACGCTCGAACACATCTGGCATCCTCGCGAACTCATCGACATCCTTGCCGACTTGGTCGCTGCCGACGGCCCTCTCCACGGCCTGCGCAGCTGGTTCGACGACGCGGTCGTGTGGAGCGCCGAGGAAGGACACCTCGGGTCCGTACAGACCGCTGACCTCCAGGACCTGGCGGACGACCTTCGAAGCGTCATCGACGGTGTCGAACGCCTCATCGCCAGCGTCCATGACCACGTCATCAACGCCTCCCCGTCGCCCGCACACGGTCGGATGCCCGGTGCCAGGCCCGCACCACCAGCCGTCCGCCCCCTTGTCGGCGGGGCGACTGACCGCAACCTCGCACGCTGACCGCACTTCGCCCGAGGAGACCCCCAGACCGTGGACGACGCCGTAGACATCAAGCGCACCCGCGCAGGCGGCATCACCGCCCGAGACACCACGAACAACGAGTTCGTGCCCAAAGTCCTTGCCTGGGTCGGCTTCCAACCCACCGAAGAAGCCGACACCTACGTCCTCCCGCCCAATGTCCCCCTCGACGAAGCACGCCAGCGCATCTTCCGCGCCCTGCAGATCCTGGAGGGCCGCGACATCACGACCGTGACCCAGGTAGACCTCATCGCCTGGCCGCCACCCGTCATCGACCTGCCCAGCGCCATCAAGGCGGTGAGCGACCTCACCAGGCAGCTCCCCAACATCTGGCACCCCGACGAGCTCGCATGGCACCTCTACCAGCTCGTCGCCGCCGACGACGCATCACTTCTCACCGCGATCCGGACCTGCCTGCAGACAACACGCGAGTGGACCGCCCGCAGCGAAGGCCACGACATGACCCCGCTCCTCGACGCCCTCACCGAGGCCGATCACACGATCAGGACCGTCCAGCAGCGCCTTGAGGAAGCACTACCCGAACTCAACCGGCTAGCCCACGCCGACGGCGCCGGCCAGCCCGCTCCACCCCGGACAGCCAGCGGGCCGGCCATCCCCTCACCCACCGGCAAACGGCCACCACAGAACCGCACACGCTGAATCCTGGGACCTCGACGCCCACCAGCCCAACGCACAAGGGGCGACGCGTGATCCTCGCATCTCGCGTCGGCCACGAAGAAGGCTCCGACGTTGCCCCTCCGTCCTCAGATCAGCTTCGACCACCAGCCCGGAGTCGGCGTCACCGTTCACGGCGCCGACGCCGCGCCCTGGATATCCGAGGGCCGCCACCACCCGGTCCGCCTGCTGGAGCAGCAAGGCTTCTTCTACGCTCACGACCTCAAAGCCCTCCGGCTCCACCGCGACACCCCGTTCATCACGCAGCTCCGCCGCGCCGCGGAATCCATGAGCCTGCTGTCGGACCTCGACTACGACGTGACCGCCGACCCCCGCCTCCTCGTCGCCTACACGCGCCTCACCGCTCCCAGCGATATCTATGCCGAGCGCCTCCGACAGGCCACGACCCCCACCGAGGCGGGTGCTATCATCGACGGCGTCCTCAACCATCGCGACGGACCACTCGCACAGTTGCAGGACTTTCTCACCGCCTTCGGTGACTACCTCGAGCGAATGAACACGCCACCATCGCGTGCGCTCGAACAGCGACTCTCCACGGCCCAGTCGCTCATCACCAGCGCGAGTCGCCTCCTCGCCGGAACTGGCGAGGTCGTCACTCACCTGCCGGCAGCCCACCGCCCTCCACATCCACAACCTCCGGCCCACCCCGGCAGGACCACGTGATCGAGGCGGATCACCGCCCCGATGAGGGCCGTTTCCCTCGACCCGGCACAGCTGGCGAGATTGGAGTGGCCTGGGAGCGGCCGAAGCGGCTGAGCGCGGCGAAGTCCTCGTCTCGCAGACCGACACGGGCGTCGACGCGATGCAGCAACGCGGAGCCCGGATGACTGCTCTTGACCAAGGAGTGGTCGGCGTCGCGGATCTCGTCGTCGACCCAGGCGAAGGCCCTTCCAGCGGCATGCGCGATGACATATCGGGTCTTCCAGGATCCGCCGTGCGAGGATTCCGCGCGCTCGGCGGGCAGGTCCAAAACCGGTAGATCGGGAAGGTCAAGAATGGGCCCGATGAATTCGTTGGCTTCCGTGGACCAGGTGGTCGCCCACACCAGGTCATACAGCGCACTGAGTTCGCGCAGACGGAGTCCGTGCTCGGGATTGAGCAGCACGCGGAGTGGCTTAACGTAAGGGCGCGGCTTACCCGGATGTTGGGCGATCCAACTCTCGGGAAGCATCCGGTGAACACTGAATCCCAGAGGAGGCTGCTGTGGGGGCGCGGCATAGGGGTTCAATGGTCCGTCGACGTCCAGGTAGAGAACAGGGCGAGACATCGCGGGCTTCCTCCAACGCTTGAGGTGGACAACAGGCAGGGCCGGGGGAGGGGGCAGGGGCGTCGCCTGCGGGCTGACGCCTATCACAGATTTCCTGTCTGCCCAAGCCGTTGATGCCGGGGACTCTGGGAGTCTCCAGTGCGAGAGCCGGGGGAAGGGAGCCTGTGGTGTCGCGTTCGCAGATCGTCGTGGTGGACACCCTGACCTATGAACGGTCGGTGCCCCACGAGCATTTCACCTCGGGTGAGCGCGTCCTGATCATTTACGGAAGCTTCGATGGAGGACTGACCGGGGACCGCTTCACCGTGGTCGCGCCGTCCTGGCACGAGATAACCGGGGCGGACGGGTGGCGCCTTCGAGACGACAACGGAGGCGAACACTCATTTATCACCGCAGCACCCAAGTATCTCATCCACATCGAGCAGAACTGCGTTGACTGCGTCACGTTCTTCAAAGATCTCCAGAAATGGCTGCTCCCTGTGCTGCCGAGCCGAGGCCTCGGCGAGACTCACAGCTACACGCAGACGAGCGACGGTCAACTCGTCCATATCGCCGATGAAATCGTCGCTGCGGCACATGCCGACTAGAAGCCCCAAGTCATCTCTCCACCGCCGGCTTGAGAGGTAGCTGCCCGTGTCACCGGCCCGAAATCGCGACAAGCTCCACATGCGCATTTTCCGCAAGCCGAAGAGCGGCGAGGTGATCGCTCAAGGCGGCATGCAGATCGCCGACGGGATCCTGCGCCGCTGCGGCTTTCATGAAATGCGTCTCCCGGAACAGTACCGATGGTGGCGGCTCCCGAAGGGACTGGGGCGTCCAGAGGAGAAAACACGCGCCACCCGAGCCGCCGTGGTGCTGCGGGCAGCCGGATTCCTCATCGACCTCGATCCCGCCCTTTACGACCGGGAGACGGAACGCCGTCTCCAAGAACTCTTGGACCAGGAGCCTTGGCCCGCAGCGAGCCCGGAGAACCGTGAGAAATCCGCATTTTCCGGAAGGGGTGAGCAGGCAGTGGACGCGCGTCTTGGATTTCGACATTAGGCCGCCGGCGGCCAATGTCGAATCCTCCTTGGGTGAAATGTGAGCACCCTTGCTAGTGGCTTGTTTATGTCTTCGAAGGCGAACGTGATGAATCCCAATGAATTGATTTCCCTGCGGCCCGACGCGGCGTTCGGTGCTACCCGCGGCCTCGGTATCTACGCCCGCCTGGCCCACGCGGCGGACGAACAGCTGCTCGTGCTCGCCAAGGCCGGCTTCGTGCACGAGCCGGAGACCGAGACGTTCTTCCTACCGCAGATGGACCATGCGGAGGCCATCCGGCGAACCCTGCACGCCATGCACCGGCTGCGGGAGCTCGACCTCGAGGTCGTCATCGATCCGCAGATCCTTCGACCGACGGAGCCGGTGCCGGACATGCCGCGCGCTGCCGGAGCGCTGATCTCACTCACCGACGAGCTTGATCGCACCTGGAGTCCGGAACAGCTCGCCGGCCTGATCAGCCAGCTGACAGACGAACGCGATGGGGTGCTCACCCTCGCTGGCGAGTTCGTTGCCGAGTCCGCCCGCTGGTGTGCGCAGGTGGGCGCGGAGCGCACCAGCCCACACCTGGACCGCTTTGCCAGGGACCTGGAGCTGGCCCACGAAGATCTCGAGCACCGGCGCGGCCAGCTGTCCCGCATCGCCGATGACCTCCTTGCCGTTCGCGCCGAGACGTCGGGCAAGCACGCGTCCACCCGCGCCATGCCTCCCCCACCTGGCCCCTCCCGGCGGACCGCCCCGTCCCCTGCCGCTGCTCGCCGCCGCACGCCCTGACGATTCACTGCTACGCAGAAAGACATTTCGAGGACGATGACAATGAAGTATCGCCCAAAGGTATTGAAGACGCTCGCCGTGCTCTTCGCAGGGGTGACACTCACGTATCTGACCGCCGAGAACGCGCGGGCCGACGACTACGGCTACATCACCAAGCCGCAGAGCGGCACGATCTACGGGACCGCGCGGTTCATTTCCGACGGGGATCAGCTGAGGGTGTGTGACAGCCGTCGGGATGGATATGCGGTCACGGTGGCCGTCTGGAACCAGCGAGACGGATTCGTGGCGCGCGTGACGGCCAGCGGCGGGTACGGAACTTGCACGGCGAGGAATTTGAACCTCAGGGAAGGCGCCCGTTACGGGTTTTACGGCTACCGGACGGGGGAGCCCGGGGCCAATATCGTCTTCTGGGATAACGCATAGCCCCTGTTGCCCGAGTCCGCGAGGAAACACTTCAGCACGGAAGTCGAGGAGCGCTATCACATGTTTACAGCATCGCTTGGCAGAGCCGCGCGGCCGCCCCCGATTGTGGTTCGCCTCGCTCTCACGGGATCTGTCGATGTCTGCTGCACGCCCCTCCGTATCCTCCTCTGGGACGGACGCCCTCTTCCGCCTTGTGTTGACCGTCCTGGCTGTGGCGGTGCCGTTCGCGAACGTCGCCTGGCTGGGCGGCAACCTCGCGACCATCCTGTCTCGGTCCGGCCGGTGGGCTCCCTACGCCCCCACCGCGGCCCTGTTGGAACCCGAGCGGTTGTGGCCGGAGACCTCCAGCACGGTGTTGACCCTCGGGCGGCTGGTCGTGCCCACCGTGGTCACCGCGACGGCCGTGGCAGTGGCCGGCTGGTGGTGGGTTCGGCACCGCGCGACCGGCCGGGGCCGGCAGGTCAAGGGCCTGGCGACCGCCCCGCAGGTCAAGCCGTTGCTGCTGCGGCCGACCGCCGCGAAGGCACGGCAACTGCGGCCGAGCCTGGCGGCGCGACCAGCCCGTCGGCTGACAGACTCCGAGATCGGGATCCGGCTCGGCGATCTCGCCCCCGGGCACCAAGCGGTGTTCGCCAGCTTCGAAGACGTCGGCCTGGCCATCATGGCGCCGCGGTCAGGCAAGACCACCTCCCTGGCCGTCCCGGCCATTCTCAGCGCACCGGGCGCGGTACTCCTCACCTCGAACAAGGCAGCCAACGACGCCTACACCGTCACCCTCGAAGCCCGCGCGGCCGTCGGAACGGTGTGGACGCTGGACCCGCAGCAGATCGCCCGTGCCCCGCGCGAGCTGTGGTGGAACATCCTCGCCGAGGCCGCCACCCCGGAGGGCGCGCAGCGCCTGGCCGGCCACTTCGTGACCGCCACCATCAGCGAGTCCGACCAAGACTTCTGGTCCAAGGCCGCGCAGAACACCCTGACCAGCATGTTCCTGGCCGCGGCCAACACCGGCCTGCCGGTCACCGACGTGCTGGCGTGGCTAGCTGCCCCAGCCGACCGCACCCCCATCGACGCGCTGAAGGACATCGGCGAGGACGCTCGAGCCGACCAGCTCGAAGGCACCGTGGCCGGCGCGGCCGAAACCCGCGACGGCATCTTCGAGACCGCCCGCCAGTTCCTTGCCTGCCTTCTCGATCCCGCGATCGCCGCCTGGGTCACCCCACACCCGGACGTCCCCGAGTTCCGCCCCGAGGACTTCGCGACCAGCCGCGACACCCTCTACCTGCTGTCCAAGGACGGAGGCGGCGGAGCCTCGGGCATCATCGCCGCCGCCGCGGACTCCGTGATGCGCGCCGCCGTCCGCCAAGCCGAACGCGACGGCGGCCGACTCGACCCGCCAATGATCTGCGTCCTGGACGAGGCGGCCAACGTCTGCAAAATCGCGGACTTGCCCGACCTCTACTCCCACCTCGGTTCCCGCGGCGTCCTGCCCCTGACGATCCTTCAGAGCTACCGCCAAGGCCAGCGTGTCTGGGGAGACACCGGCATGGACGCCCTGTGGTCGGCGTCCACGATCAAGATCATCGGCTCGGGCATCGACGACCCTGACTTCGCCGATAAACTCTCGCGGCTCATCGGCGACCACGAGGTCGAGACCCTCTCGCACTCCCACAGCGAACAGGGCCGCTCCACCTCCATCTCCACGCGCACCGAGCGCATCCTGCCCCCCGACCGCATCCGGGCCCTGCCCAAGGGGCAAGGGCTGCTGCTCGCCACCGGCCTGCCCGTCGCCCTGCTCACCCTCAAGCCCTGGTACCAGCAGCCCGACGCCCCCGGCATCGCCGCCGCCTCCCGGCGCCAAACCGCCCTGATCACCACCCGCGTCCTTCACCCCACCGGCCCCAACCGGCCCGACGCCTACGAGCAGGCAGCATGACCGACCCCACGCCCCCACGCACCCTCGACATCCCCGAACTGGCCGACCAGCTCGACACGCTCGCCGACCGCTACATGGGCCTGTGGAACCGGATCAACGAACGCCCCTTCCTCAACCCCGCCACCGGACTGGCCGACCTCGCCGCCTACCTCGAGCAATGCCACGCCCTGGTCAAGGGGACACTGCGCCGCCTCACCGAGCTGGCTGCCCGCCGGCCCAGCCAGCCCATCGAAGCTGGCATCGCCCTCACCGCCCTCACCCAGGCCGTTGAGAACTCCACCCACGCCGCCGGTCTGCTCGCCACCGCCACCGGGCAGAGCGCGTTGACGACGGTCAGCTGGGCCGATCACGAACCTGGCGCCCGCGAGCAGCTCCCGCAGGCTGCCCGCGCCGAGGTCGATCAGCGGCGCGCTGAGGCCATGGCCCGGCTGGAACAGTCGGCCCTCGCCCTGCACAGCACGGCCGCGCACGCGCGCAGCGCCGAACCACAGCCGCACACGGCCACACCAGCCGCCCAGGGCAGGGCCCACGCCGAGGCCGAGCCCCGCGACGTTCCGCGGCTCACCGCGGCGCAACGCTCCGCCCTGCAGGCCATCGCCGACGGCCGTGTGCGGCTCCACGAAACGCTACGAGGCTCCCGCTACCTCGATGCCGGCAGCGGCGCCCGCATCACCCTGACCACCTACAACGCGCTTCAGCGCAAGGGCCTGATCAGCCGCGACACCAGCACGATGCTGCTCTTCCACGGCCAACTCCTCGCCATCACCAAGCGCGGCCAGGCCGCCCTGGCCGCCACCCGGGCCCAGGCTCCAGCCCGCCCACCGGGCATAGCGCAGCCCTCGTCCGTCCGCCGGCGAAGCCCCCGGGCCCCGGGAGCGTGACCATGCCCCACTTCCACGACGACGACCTCGTCCTCGTCTCTCCCCGCTACCTCGCTGGCGGCGGCGGCATCGCCGACGCCCTCGGACCGCTCATCCACCTCTTCCACTGGCCAACCCACCACGTTCGCGACCGAGGACAGGTCACCGTCACCAGCCCCGACGGCGCAGTTGCCGTCGCCTTCGACCCGACGCGGCAAGACGGCGTGTGGTGGACGGTCACCCGGCGCCAACCCTCGTGGTCGGCCGAGTTCACCCACCTCACGCCCGTCGAAGTCATCGCCGCCATCACCCAGTCACTCCCCCAACTCCTCGGCGACCACCGGCTCATCGACCGCATCGGAGCGCTCAACGACGCGCCGGACATCCTCACCACGGCCCGGCTCAACGGCTGGCACTACCAGAAGGACCCAGCCCAGTTCACCTCACCCGACGGCCACTGCGCCGTCCGCCACACACCCGGCGCGGACACGCCCTGGCAGGTTACCCACTCCCTCTTCGACGGCTTCAACACCCACTGGACCGCCACCTTCACCACTGCGACTCCCCAGCCGTTGATCAATCAGTTCGTCACCCACCTCGCCACCAGCACACCAGTCGAGCGCCGCTATCGCGACATCCCCTACATCGCCAGGGAGATCGCCCTGATCACCCCCGCCCGAGGTGGACCGGTCAACGCCCACGTCCACCACGCCCTCGCCCACATCACCCGACACACCAGCCAGCCACCCACCGGACGCCGCACCTGACCCGCCGGCGCCCCTGCACTTCCCCACCCTGATCGTCCCCGCGCGGCACGCTGCCGCGTCTCCGCCGACCTCGCCGCCACCCGCCGGCCGGTCACCTGCTGGCCGCCGGCTTCGCCGGTGCCCGGGACGAGCACCTCCGCAGCGGTCCCTCGACCGGCCCGCCCCTGCCGCAGTCATCCGCCACCTCTCGCCACCTGCGCCGCGGCCCCGGCCGAACCACTCGCAACACTCCCGGAGCGCCCTGTTGATGTCGCAGCCCGTCCACCGCGCCCTTCGCACCTCCACGCGGCCCGACTACGGCCAGGCAACGTGGTGATCCTCGACTTGTTCGCCGGCCCCGGCGGCTGGTCGACCGGCCTCGCGGCCCTTGGCCACCGCGACATCGGTCTCGAATGGGACCGAGCTGCCTGCGCCACTCGGGCCGCCGCCCGGCACCTCACCATCCGCGCCGACGTCACCACCTACCCCACCCTGCCCTTCGTCGACCAGGTCACCGGTCTGATCGCCTCACCTCCATGTCAGGCCTGGAGCACCGCGGGCAAACGCCTCGGTCGCCGCGATCAGCAGCACGTCCACCAGGCCGTCGCCGACCTCGCCAGCGGGCGCGATACGCGTGAACAGCTGCTCGCAGCCTGCGCTGATCCCCGTTCGCTCCTCGCTGCCGAGCCCATGCGCTACCTCGCCGCCCTCAACCGACACGGCCGCCCCGACTGGGTGGTCATGGAGGAAGTTCCCGCCGTCGCCCCGTTGTTGGCGCAGTACGCGCACATCCTGCGTGCGTGGGGTTTCTCCGCCTGGAGCGGCGTTCTCAACGCGGCCGACTTCGGCGTCCCGCAGACCCGCCGCCGGGCCATCCTGATCGCCTCCCGCACCCGCATAGCCACACCACCACAACCCACCCATGCCGAACACGCCGAGCCCGCGCCCTTGTTCGGGCCCGGCCGGGCCCGCTGGGTATCCATGGCGGACGCCCTCGGCTGGGGCGCGACCGGCCGCCCGGTCCCCACCATCTGCGCCGGCGGAACGGACACCGGCGGCCCCGATCCCTTCCCCAGCGGCTCCCGCACCGTCCTCAGCCGCGCTGCCCGGCACGGGGCCTGGCGTCCGCGTCCCACGGCCGCCGCGCACGACGACGCGCGCTGGGCGCTGCGCAGCAACAACCAGGCCAATGCCGCGGTCCGCTCGCTCGACCAGCCAGCCTCCACCCTCTTCTTCGGGGGCCGTGTCAACGAGTGCACCTGGATCAGCACCACCCCACCAGGCAGCGCCACCACCCCGCCCTCGCGCGTGGCCATCACCGCGGCCGAGGCCGGAGTCCTGCAGTCATTCCCGCCCGACTACCCATGGCAGGGGACCAAGGGTCAGCAGTTCACCCAGATCGGCAACGCGGTGCCACCCTTCCTGGCCTGCCATCTACTGACCCCGCACGTCACACGCGACGACTTCACCCTGGCTGCGTGACGAGCCCCCCGACGCCACCCACCTCCCCTGTGCGCCACCACCGGCACTTCGATAGGGACTTTCACCGATGACCAGCCCTTCCTCGCCACGCTCACCCGCTTCCCCCGGCAAGGAAACTTCCAGCTCACCGTCGACGTCACCGAGCGCGAAGGCACGCCCCGGCGAGCTTCGAGCCGCCGTCGCCAAGGTCCTGGCCGACGATGCGGCGGAGCGCTTCAGCGTGACGGAACTGGCCAGGCTACTGGGTCACTCGACCGGCGCGATCGGCAACGCCTGCGAGACCCTGACCGACCGCGGCGAAGCCGAACGCGTCGGCTCCACCCCCCGCCGCTACCAAGCCACGGCCCTGACGGCCGCCGCCGCACGACACGCCCCGAGGCGCTCCACCGACACCCGCCAGCCCCCCAGCCCCGCCGCGAGCCCGACCAAGCAGCTTCCTCCGGTCACGGACGGTGGGCCGATCACCAGGCCCAACGGCCAGCAGTACCACCCGCGAGCCCTGGCGCGCATGCCGGACGTGGAGGCGTTGCGCCGGCTGCGGCAAGCCGACGTGCCAGTCCTGCTGTATGGGCCGCCCGGGACAGGCAAGACCTCGCTCGTCGAGGCCGCCTTCCCGGACCTGATCACCGTCGCGGGAGATGGTGACACCACCGTCGGCGATCTCGTGGGGGAGTACACCCAAAGTGACAGCGGCGGATACGAGTTCGTCTACGGCCCGCTCATCGTCGCCATGACCGAAGGCCGAGCCCTCCTGATCGACGACGCGACCCTGATCTCACCGAAGGTCCTGGCCGCCCTGTATCCCGCGATGGACGGCCGCCGCCAGATCCAGGTCAAAGCCCACCGGGGCGAGACGATCACCGCCGGCCCCGGGTTCTACGTGATCGCCGGACACAATCCCGGCGTCCACGGCGCGGTTCTCACCGAAGCCCTCGCGAGCCGGTTCGCCGTCCAGATCCAGGTGACCTCCGACTACGACCTCGCCGCGTCCCTGGGGATCGACCTCACCGCCGTCCGCGTCGCCCGCAACCTCGCCCAGCGTCGAGAGAACGACGAGATCGGATGGGCGCCGCAACTGCGCGAGTTGCTGGCTTTCCAGAAGATCTCAGGCGTCCTCGGCGCCGATGTCGCCTTCGCCAACCTCGTCGGCATCGCCCCGCCCGAGGACCGCGAGATCGTCGCCAAGATCGTCACCAACGCGGTCGGCAACCGCATCGAGCCCTTGGCGCTCGGCCGCCAGCTCCCCCCTTCCACCAGCCCTGGCCTGCCCCGGAAAGGCACCCCACCGCCGTCATGTCCACCCACCTCGCCCGCACGCCGCCGCTGACCGACGACGACCGCGACCAGGCCCGCTGGGAGGACGACGGCGGTGCCCCACAGGCCCTCGGCCTGCGCCGGCTGGACCGGCAGTGGCTGCGCATCAGCGCGGCCCTCTCCAGGCGACTGCCCGACCTCGCCGACCGCGACGACGTCATCGTCACCTGCCGCCACCAGACCCACTCCGGCGCCCCCGCCGCCTTCTCCCCACCCCGTGCCGAACTCGAGATCAGCACCGACCTGTTCACCCCGCTCGACCCCACCAGCATCGACCCCTCCCGGCCCGGTGACGAAGAGCGCTACCCCGCGGCCTGGGGCGTCTTCACCCACGAAGCCGCCCACGCCGCCCACAGCCGATGGACCATCCCGCCCACCCTGCACCGGACCGCCCAGGGCGCGGCAGCCGGGCTGCTCGAAGAAGCCCGCGCCGAACACGCCCACCTCCGACGGCGCCCCCAGGACCGACGTTTCCTCCGCACCGCCGTCCAGAGCCTGATCCTCGCGGACATCACCCGCGACACCCCCACCGACACCTGGCACGCAGCGTGGGCCGCCGGCCTCATCCTCGCCCGCCGCGACGCCGGGGTCCTCGCTTCAGATGAAACCCGACACCTCGAGAACGTCGTCACCACCGTCCTCGGCGCGAACCTCCTCCACACTCTCCAGAACATATGGACCGCCGCGCGCACCACCGCCGACGACGACACCCCGGGCATGCTGCGGCACGCCACAGCCTGGTGCGACGCCTTGGCCGCCGACCCCCACGAACGCGAACCAGCTCCTGACCCCACAGCCCGCCGCGGCCAACTGGCCGAAGCCATCCACCAGGTCGCGATCCGCGTCACCGCCAACGACGCCGAGGAAGCCGACCTCCAGGACCAAGCCCACGCCGCCCGCACGGCACGGCGCCAAGCCCGCGCCGCCCAATCCGAGCACGGCAGGCACGCGGCGAAGATGGCCCGCGAGGTGTTCACCAACGTCGGGCACCCCGTCAACCCCAGCCCGCAACCGCCCGACTTCCCCGACCCACCACCGGTCACCGGCTCCCGCCCGCCGACCACAGCCGAGAAGGCCGCGGCCGGGCGGCTCGCCAGGGCACTACGCGCCGCCGCCTACCGCGAACGCACCACCACCCACGTCCCCTCGACAGCCCCGCCCGGCCGACTCGACATGCGCCAAGCACTCGCCCTCGACGCCCAACTGGCCGCCGGCGCCACCCCCACCGCCACCCCCTGGCAACGCACCGTCCACCAACCCACCCCCACACCACCCCTCCGCGTCGGCATCGCCGTCGACGTCTCCTACTCCATGGCGAAAGCCACCCAGCCCATCGCCTCCGCCGCCTGGATCCTCGCCCGCGCCGCCGCCCTCACCGACCCCGACTCCCGCACCGCCACCATCGCCTACCACTCCACCCTCACAGCCATCACCGCCCCCGGCCGCGCCCCACGAGACGTCACCCAACTCACCGCCAAAGGCGGCAGCCACAACCTCGCCGACGCCATCGACGCCCTCACCGCCGGCCTCAACCTCACCACCCCCGGCACCGGCCGCCTCCTCGTCATCGCCTCCGACGGCCGCTACAGCGACGTCGAACGCCGACGCGCCCAAACCCGCATCAGCACCCTGCGCACCACCGGCTGCGCCATCCTCTGGCTCGCCTTCGCCCCCCACCCCCAACCCCTCCCCGGCACCACCCTCGTCCAACTCGCCGACCCCACCCACGCCGCCACCACCATCGCCAAAGCCGCCACCAACGCCGTCCGCCGAGCACAACGCCACTGAACGCGACCTCCCCGACCGGTGCGCCATGAACCTCCCCAACGACGACCTCGAGCTCTACGCCGAGCAAGCCCTCTTCGCCGCCCTCCACACCCGCCCCGACCACGTACCCGGCATCGCCAAGCTCCTGCGCCCAGACGACTTCGCCGACGCCACCCACCGGGAGCACTACCGCCACCTCACCAACCAACCCACCAGCGGCACGGCTCCCCACCAAGCCCAGTCACTGTCAGCCGAACGCTGCCCCAACCCCGACCACGCCCCCGCCTACGCCCGCATGGTGCTCGCAGCCTCCATCCGCCGCGACCTCGCCCGCCACACCACCCGCCTCGCCACAACCGCCCGCGTCGAAGCAGCCGGCAACCTCGGCACCACCAACACCCTGGCAGCCACCCACGAACTCACCAAAGCCCTCCAGCGCGCCACCCACCGATGGGGCACCACCGGCCCCCGCCCCAACCACCTACCCGCACCGACGACACCCGCCGTCAGTCCCCCCACCCAACAAGACGACGAAGCCCAGCTCCTCGCCAGCCTGACCAGCCACCCCCAGCACATCCCCGCAATCACCCGGCGTCTCCACCCAGAAGACTTCACCAACCCACGACACCAACTCCTCTACCGCAGCCTCGCTACCCTCCACCACCGCGGCGAACCCATCGACCCCCTCACCCTCGCCTGGGAAGCCCGCCACCACGGCGCCCCAGCCCACCACCTCACCATCGACCACATCACCACCCTCACCACCGACGACCCCCACCAACGAGCCGACCGACTCCTCGAGGCCGCGTTCCGACGCACAGCCAGCGACGCTGGTCAGATCATCAACACCCTCACCGCCGACCCCACACTCACCACCGGAGATCTCCTGGCGAGTGGTGGGCTCGCCCTCCAACCCGTCATGCACCTCTACCGCCGCTGGCGAGCACCACACCACACGACTGAACAACTTCATACGGGGCCAACAGCGCTCGCGCGGACGCCAAGGGGGCAGGCGGCATGATCGGCCCATACGAAGGCGGCGATGCGCACCAGCCTCCGCGACGCGGATCCGCAACGAGAAGCAGAGACATCGACCTGTCGAAGCCCCTTCGAAGCACCGCGCAGAGAACAGTCCCGACTGGATGACCCAAAGAATATGTACTCATCCGCACGGTGGCAGGGTTGGACCATTTGGGTGTGGCCCGCCCCCACAGACGCACGCCGGGACCTTACGGTCAACGGCTTGTCTCGTGGGATGAATCAGCTTGGGGCGGACTCTGTCTCAGCTGGCAAGAGGCCATTGAACTCCTCGACGCTGATTGGATATTTAGTCTTCTTGAGTTCGGAGTAGGAACGGAATGCCCTGCTGATTTGAGCCTTCGATCGTGGGGCCAGATGAATGAGAAGCAGATCGTACAGCAGTTGGGTGTAGTCCTTGCCGCTGGCCATTTTCCCTTGCTGGCGCCCCTCAGGAGTCTCGATCCACATCGATGAGAACGGTGCTGCTGACATTTTCCAGGTCAGGGTAGAGAGACGCTTCATCAGTTCGTCCCAGGTAAGTGTTTCCTGCTCCAGGATATGACGCACGGCTTTCGCCACCTGTACCTGGACTGCTGGCCGCATGAATGGGTGCCCAGCTCCATCTCGCCCTTTTGGTGCGCGCACGTCCCCTGGGGCCTGAGCGGCGAGGTAGCGCTGGCGTAGATTTCCGCATGAGTCGAGGAGGTCTTGAATGCGTGCGGCCAGGATTTCATAGCTCTGGTCAAGGAGCTCATCAGTGGCTCGCTGCTTCGAATCGTTCAGGGTGCACGGGAGATCGAAGCCGATCTCTTTGACGATGTCATAGAGAACGCCAATTGCGCTCCAGGCCGGGCTCCTAGACCCGATTGAGCGCCCCGCAAGGACCAATTCGCCGTCCTGACCGACTTTGCTGAACACCGCGACGACCTTGTCCCGGCTCAGGAACGGATGTTCGTCGAGAAGCTGGCGAGTCAGGATCGCGAAGCTGTCGTCCTCGTCGAGCGCAATGTTCTCTTGGACGTTGGTGCTCTTGGCGTTGCGGTTGATGTTGGTGAACAGACGCCTGGTACGGCGGCGTCCGTCGGGTGTGTCGAAGTGCGGCACGACAATGACGTTGATGTCTTCGCTGCCCAGGTCGGGGTCGCGCTTAATGGCATCCTTGATCGCCTTCAGACGGTGCTGGCCGTCGAGGGCGAAGAACTGCTGGGTCCCATCAAAAGTGAGTACGCCGAAGTTGCGGTCGAGGCCGGCGAGCACTGCCTGATTTTCGGCGTCCGCATCCATGGTCAGTTCAAGGTAGTTGGGGTCACCACCCCAAACCGCGATGATGATAGCGCCGAGGAAGCGGTTCTCGTTGGTCAGCAGGTAGTCGGTGATCTGCCCAGTGCGGGTGCCAACACCGCGCTGGATCATGGTACCGAGATCCTGGTTCCCTCCGAGTTCATGTGCGAAATTTACCTCGCGGGCTACCTGTGCGTAGCTCATGAGGCAGGAGTAGTAAGTCCAATTTCCTACCTGCGCCTTGAACGCAGGAACGAATGTCTTGGAGGCCATTTACTTCCTCGATATCGGAGTGACGAGACCAGCTACCGGCGCAGTGCGGGCTGGGGGATACTGCTCAGGCGGGCGCGGAGTTTGGGGCGGTTCTGGTTGTTGAGTGGCGGGTTGTATAGGTTGATCAGCCGAGCCTCTAGGTTTTTGATCTTGGATCGGTCTTCAACCGTGGAATACCAGAACTCCAAGGGGCGGAGGGCCAGATAGTAGGTGAGTCGGCCGGCCCGGGTGGTCGGTGGTTCCTTGGTCCAGAGGTGCTCAGGGTTGCCTCGAAGGTGCTTCTTGTAGTCTTTGTATCTGTTTCTGAGCGTGTTGCCTCGCTGGCCGGAACCACCCGCCTGGCCGATGTAGAGGACCTGGTGGAAGCTGCTCTGCGAGTTGTCAGCCATCACGAGCTTGATCGATGGGCGCCATACGAACATGTAGAGCCCGGCCTCGTGAGGCAGGGAATCGCCGAGGCTCTCGACCGCGAGGGTCTGTTCCCAGGGCGATGCGTGCTCGGCCAGGTCGTCCTGCAGGACCTTGTGGGCGGGCACGTCGAGCATCGTGGCTATGCCGAGCTGGAGTTCTAGCGCGGGGCTGGCCTCGGCACGGTGGCGGATGACGGAGCGCTCGTGGTTGTTGGGTGATGCCATTCCTCAAGGCGCTCCGGCTGCAGTGGCGGTTGGTGGAGGAACATCCTTACATGTGGGGCTGACACTCCGTGCGATGGGATGAAGATAGGCCCCGTTTGGTGATTCCTCGTCACCAACGGGGCCTACCGGGGTACTTCGGAACGGTCACAGGTGGCAGACGGAGCAGCCTGCCTCGTCGTCGTCTGCGTCGAGGGCGTCCGAGAGAACCTCGAGCAGCGGGCGGTTCGGCTTGACGCGCTTCGCGGCCCGTTCCATGGCGGCCTCGTGCTTGGCCTGGATCTCTTCCCGGCGCTCTATCAGCTGGTGCAGCGACTCACCCTGTGACCAAGTGTAGTCACGGCCTTGCATGGCAGTGTGCTGGTAGCGGACCTTCTCCTCGTAGGCCACTGCCTTGTCGAACAACTCGGGATGGCGCTCCTTGAGCCCGACCCACTCGTGCTTGCGCTGGAAGAAGCAGAAGTAGCAGCCGGAGCGGGTCCGCCACTCGTAGTAGCCGGGAAGACCGATACCGGCCTCGTTGAGGATGCGCATGACCCCATCCTTGTCGACGCCGTCCTCGCGGAAGGGGAAGACCGCCTCGATGTTGGGCTTCGTACTGACGTAGCCGAGGCGGTTCTCGTCGGCCCGGATGGCGACGTACGAGACAACTTCGTCGTCGCCGACCCACTCCTCCAGCGGCTTGATCTTCAGGTTCTTGGTGCACCAGCGCATCTGGGGTGATGGAAGAGTGCCTTGGTACACCTCCATCCAGTGGTCGAAGTCGCGATCGGCGTTGAGCCGCACGATGGGCTTGCCCAGGGCAGCTTCGAGCCGGTTGAGGTACTCGTAGGTCTCTGGCAGTTCCGCTCCGGTGTCGCAGAAGAAGTACTCCATCTCCGGGACCCGGTCGCGCATGTAGATGGCGAGTGCGGAGGAATCCTTGCCACCCGAGATGCCCAGGACGTGCCGGATCTTCTTGGCGTTGGTGCCGTCGGTCATGGTCACTCAGTCCTTTCTGCGGCCATCGTGGTTGTTGGCTCGGCTACGCGCTGGGCGAGGGCGGCCAGTAGGATACGGGCGCCGTCGGGGCCGAGCATCTCTCTAGCTTGCTCTAGGACGCTGACAGCGAGCGTCTCGGCCTCGTGCCGGGACTGCTCCGGCACGTAGATGAGGGTGCGTTGCTCGGCGCCGTCCTGGCCGGTCAGGGTGAGAAGCCGTGTCTCGAGGGCTTCGTTCTGGCCGCCGGATGGCTGTCGGCTCTGGTAGAGGTGGCTCACACGGTCGAGAGCGGCAGCCATCTCCCGTACTCGTTGAGGGAAGAGAGTGGCGTCGCTGTCGGACCAGTCACCGATCGCGGAGTTCGACAACCGCACAGTCAGCGGGTCGAGCCAATCTTCATCCGCCAGGACTTCGTTGAGCGCTATGGCCACGAAGCCGCGCAGCTCCAGGCTCAGCGAGACGCCCGCGAAGCCGCGGAGGCGTGCCGCAAGCGCGCGACGCAGTTGCGGCAGTGTGGCGGGAAGACGGAATTCGCGGCTGATGATCCCAACGACCTCGGCACGCAGCGCCTGGTCGATGTTGGAGATCTCATTGGCAGCATGGGCAAGCCGCTCGGCGTACCCCTTGTTTCGGCTTGTGCTCTTCTTAGCTTCGGCCGTGATCGGTTCTAGGCCGAGAGCCTCAGGGAGGGCGTAGAACAGGAGATCGTCTGGGTCCTGTGCCTGCAACAGCACAGAGCGCACCGCGATGGCGTCCTTGCTGAGGCGTCGGGTGCGGCGCGCATATGGCGTGAGCACCATGACCCGCTCCAGCAGCGCCCGGGTGACCGCGAGCAGGGCCGGGTTGCGTAGAGCCAGTGAGCGCGGTGATTCCACCTTGAGGGCCGTGGACAGGTTCTTCACGACACTCTGCCGCAGGCCGTCACCGACAGGCGTGTACTTCACGGCGAAGCGGCGGGGCGCCTTGACCATTCGCTCGACGACGTCCGGCGTCAGCCGGGGAAGGTAGGAGCCTTCCTCGAAGAGTGCTACGTCCTGGCTGCGCACGATGAGAGCGGTGACGACCAAGAGGGGTACGGTGCCCGCCTTGACACCGTAGGGCGGGACCATGATGGTGCGGAAGATCTCATCGAGCCCGGTCCGCTGATGTGCTTCGGTCAGCGCGGTTTCCAAGGCGTTCCAGACTGGCAGAGCGTGCTGGTGTTGCTTGCCGGGCCGGGAGAAGCCGTAGGGGAGGAAGGACGTCGATGAGTCGTCCGTCAGGGCACCGCTGTTTTCCCTGTGTAGGCCCATGTATTCCAGGGCGCCGCTGTACATGGCGCGCTCGGCTGGGTACTTGTCGATACCGAGGTATTGCTCGCCGGACTTGAGCAGCATGGCGGTGAGCAGTTCCCGGCGGGCCTTGGCCGCCTGGCTGGTCAGCTCGTGACGGCCGAGCATTTCGTTGCGGATGTGCGGAGTCGCGGGGAAAACCCGGTCACACGCGATCGACGCGAGACCGCTGAGACTACGGCTCTCGATCACCTCGCCCTCGCCGGCCGTTTCAGGGATGCCAGAGCGCCACAGTCGCCAGGTAGCGCGTTGGGTCTGTGGATAGAACGCTGTGTCGAGGAGCTCCATCAGTTCGGACTGGGCTGCTGTGGCGCGTTCCTTGATCTCTCGCCGTGCCACGGGGTCCAAGGACTTGTCGGTCAGCAGGTCTTGAAGCGCCACGAAGTACGTTGCGGCGCGCAGGACGAGGTCCGGCTCCTGGGTGACGCCGAGAACCACGGGCAAGGATGTTTCTACTGTGGGGCGGTCCTCGATCGTTCCCAGGTGGAAGATCAACAGTCCGTCCGCGTGGTCGTCAAGCTCGTCCGGGCCAGCGATCTTCCCGGTGTCGGGGCCAGTAACGTGGACGAACAAGGCACGGAGCATTCCCGTGATCTGGCTGTGGCGGCCGGCGGTGACAGCCAAGGGCAGGTGGTCGCCGAGCTTCCTGATAACTTCAGGATCGTCGAGGTGGTTGGTGATCTCTTTAAGCAGGTCGTCGATGTTGACATCGGTGCCTTGCCACACCCGGTACTCGCCGTTGAAGCGCCGATGAACGAGCAGGCCCCGGTCGACTAGGCTTTGCAGCTGGGCCTCCAGCGCGGCGAAGGCCGTGGGGTCTGCTCCGTCGCATGGTTCATGCAACGCGAAATAGATCATTGCGGCGGTGGCCCGTAGCGCGCCGTCGGAGTCGATCAGATTCAGCATGCCAATAGTGCGCAGGAGAACCTGGTCGCTCGTGGACAGGCCGTTCGCCTCGTTGATCCGTGCGTCGATCTCGATCCATCTGCTCGCGTTGGAAGAAGCAAGCAAGGACGTGCGGCCCGAAGCGAGGAAGAAGTCGTAGAGCTGCGCCAACTGGATGGTGGTGGCGCGCTGTGGCTCGTCGAGCGAGAACAGGCCGAGCGAACGGCGGACTGTGTTGGGCTCATCGCTGTTGAGGAAGCCGGCCAGGCTGCGGTCATGCTGGCCGATCTGGGCCGCGAGGTACGGAGCCGCGACGGCGGTCAACGGATGCAGCGGATAGAGGTCCTCGAAGTGCTCAGCTTTGAGGTTAACGACGACGTTGAGCCCGCGCTCGCGCCAGGCTGTCTCGGCTGCCTCGGCCTGGGCCCGGATCAGCTCGCGGTTGCGCTCTGAGACGTCGGAGTGGCTGAGTCTACGGCGCATGAGCTGGATGGCGTCGCCGAGGTGCGGGACGAACGTGATGTCCTCGAACCGGCCTTGGATCTTGGCCCACTCACGTGTTTGTAGTTCGCTGGAGCGTGATGCGTAGTCCATAAACGACATGTGCTGCAAGGTCATCATGAAAAGCGGCAGCCCGCGCGGACCGGCGCTCTTTTCTGCCAGTTCCTGCAGCAGGAACAAGTCTTCCTTCGCACTGGCGAACTCGCTATGCCCGGCAAGGTGTTCCAGCGTCTTACCGAACTCATCGATGACCAGCAGCATCGGTTGTTGCGCGCATAGAGCAGCAACCGCTTCCAGGATGTCCTTGGGCGTCGTGTCAGCCGGATCAGCACATGGGGCGAGGGCGGAGACGATGGACTTAGGGGGCCGATTCTTCCAACGGCGCCGGGCCGCGGTGTGCAACGCCCGTGACAAGGTGGCGACGAGGGGCTCACGCCGGGCAGTGGCAACCGCGCCCAGGAACCCTGCTGGCGCAAGCGCATCCCGGTTAGTGGCGAGGCGCCGGCCTAGGCTGCTGCTGGTTGCGCCGAGGACAGCCTCGGCCTCGGCGCGTCGCTGCTTATCCTGACCGAGGAGTCCATCGATGACGTTAGCCAGAGTCGACTTGCCGGAGCCGTATGGGCCGGTGAAGGACCAGGACCGCGTGCGAGTGAGGTCGCCGAGGGCGTTGGAGACGCGATCGAGCACGTCGATGGCCCGGGCGCCAATATAGGGGGATTGCAGCTCGCTCTGGACGTCACGTTCCAGGTTGGTGGACCGCATCTGGGAGCCGACGAGACTGATTCCTGCGGGGAACTGAGGATCTCCGGGCGCCGTGCCGGTCGCATCAGGCCGTGCGGGGGTCGCGGTGGTCACGCGTTCTCCTCGTCGTTCAGGGGGAGCTGCGGGTCCTGCTGCTTGAGTTCGCGCTTCTCAGCCTCGGCGAGTTGCGGGTACCTCTGTGCCCACTTTTCCCGGGAGGGGAAGCGCGGGCGTTCGCGGACGTTATCGTACTGTTTGTCCAAGATGTTCCAGGCCAGGTCGAACGGGTCGCTGCTGAACGCCAAGCTGCGCTGGCCGACTGCTTCAACGATCTGGAGCTCCGGATGGTCGCCGGCTACTCGCTCTAGCGCCGCTGTGATCACAGGTTCCCTCACCCGAAAGGCGCGGCCGGGGGCGCCTGCCTCGTTCGCCAGACGGGCCAAAGTGATGGAACTGCCGTGACGCGTCGTTCGTGCTGCGTAATCGAGGCAGGCGTACGCGATGATCCTGGCCTGCAAAGACGTCCGAGTGCCGCTGGTGAACTGCCACTCGGCGCTGCCCCGTTGCCCGACATGTTCCAACAGGCCGAGGTCTCTAAACGGGCAGGCGAGGTGGTCCTCAAGCGCGCCAGAGGCGCCGTCCTTGCGTTGGCTGGGGACGTACATCTTGGTGATGCAGTCGACATCCTTGGCGATCGAGGCTTCCACCGGCCCGTCACCGAAGGACAGATTCACGTGCCTCGCGATGAGCTGGGTGAGATCTGCGGTGGTGAATCGGGAGAATGGGGCGAGATGGAAGGCCACGTACCAAGACGGTGTCCAGCACTTCGCGCCCGGCCGGGAGCTGAGTAGCCACCAGTGCAGCAGCCACAGGCTGCCAGGCTCTTCCAGATAGGGGTCGGCCCCGTCTTCATCGAGCAGCCACCGGGCCTCCCATGTCGGGTAGGAATACATCGCCCGAGAACCTGAGTCTTCGCTGCCTCGAAGTTCCCGCGTGAGCTTGAACGCTCGGGACCAGTACCGCATGGCATGCACCATGTTCTTGCCGACACCGAGCAGGACCGGGGCGTCGTCCGCCAGAAACGCCTCCGGATTGTCCTTCACCTGCATGTATGCCTTGTGGAGCCACCCGAAGCGCGGAGCGAAAGTCTCATGGCGCGCGAACTGGGAGTGTGCGGCTTCCGCGAGCCGGCTATCTGACATGCGGGGGTTCTCCGTGTTCGTTCGTTTTTGGGTGTATTTCAGGGGCTCCGGGCTGCATCAGACGGGTGCCGACAGAGCGGCCCGCACCTGCCGGACGGCTCGGATGGTGGAGGAAATGGCCTGAGCAACGTCACGCTCGGTGCTGGCGTAGCCGAGGGAGAAACGCACAGTGGAGTCGGCCTCCTCTCGACTGCGCCCCATCCCAAGCAGCACATGGCTAGGGCTCGGCGCACCGGAAGCGCACGCACTTCCCTCCGAGGCCGCGACGTTGGGCATCGCGGCGAGCACCGCGTCGGCAGGCGCCCCGCGGAAGGTGATGTTCGTTACCCCAGGGAGCCGTTGGCCCAGCGCGCCGTTGATCCGGCAATCGCTGATCTGTTCAACGAGAGCGCTCTCCAATGAGTCACGCAGGCGCGCAACTCGCACCCTCTCGCGGGCCATGTCGTGGAGCGCGGCCTTCGCCGCTGCTCCAGCGCCCGCGATGCCAGCAACGTTCAAGGTCCCGGCCCGCCATCCGCGCTCCTGTCCTCCACCGAAGATCAGTGGACGATACGGAAGCGGGACCCCGCGCCGCACGAACAGCGCGCCCACTCCCTGCGGACCGCCGAACTTGTGCGCTGAGAGTGACAGCAGGTCGACATCGGTCTCCGCAAGATCGATCGGCAACCGGCCAACCATTTGCGTCGCATCGGTGTGAACGAGGGCGCCGACCCTGTGCGCCGCCTCCACAATCGGGGCGAGCCCCGTCAGGACACCGGTCTCGTTGTTGGCAGCCATCAGAGAGACGATCGCCACACGACCTCCGGCTAGAGCGCTATGGAGCGCGTCTAGATCCAAGAGGCCGTCCTCGTCCACCGGTACCAGCCGAAGCGCTCCGGATGCCTCACCCGTGAGGTTCTTGGCCGTCTCCAGTACGGCGGGATGCTCGACAGCGCTCGTGACCAGGGCACCGCCGACGCTGAACGCTGCGCGCAGGGCAAGATTGTTCGCCTCGGTCGCGCCGGACGTGAAGACGATCTCCCCCGGCGAGCAGTTCAGCAGCTCAGCGACCTGACGGCGAGCCGTGTCAACCCGCTGCGCAGCATCGCGACCCGAACGGTGAGTACTTGAGGCGTTTCCCACCGTGCGCATGGCCGCGAGTGTGGCCTGCTCTGCCTCGGGACGCATCGGGGCCGTGGCGTTGTAATCGAGATAGGCCAGATCCGAGCTATGTGACTGATTCGTCACGCTCCACCCCGCTTACATTGGTTCTGCACGCTGAGCTGGCGGCGATCCGCGCCCGGCCGGCGTTTGCCACCAGTAGTACACCGCGATCCTAGCCGTGCGGTGAGGGGGATGTGACGTAGGCGCGGTTCTGTGCGCCTCGGAACCCGTATCGTGACCTTGCATGGGAACATCCGTTCCCATTCTGGCTGAGTGCTGCCTGGTAGCCAAAATGGCTGGTAGCCGCCGGAGTTCGCCCGGCATGCGGGACGCTCATGGGCTGAGGCTCGGGCAGCGGATCATGCATCTCCGCCTCCCGGCTGTCAGCGGCTGGGGCTAGGGTTTGACCGCATGTCGTGGCGCGAATGAGGCAAGTGGTGCGGACGGGCGAAGGGGGCGTGGGTTGCGAGTCGATAGGGCGCATGGCCTTCGGCGGCGGGCGGGGTGGAGGTCACGGTGATCGAGTCTCCCGGCTTCCCCTTTCAAACCATCCTCGACACCGCCCCTCTCGCTTATGTACGGCGTCTACTCGGCGGCCACGTCTGCGAATTGCTTGAGCTGCTGCACGAAGGAGAGGAGATCGAGGCAGTCCTCCGCAGAGTCGCGGCCTCCGCCGTTTCTGCGGAGCGGCTGATTGGGGACACCGACGAGCGGGAGCTGCTCCTGGGCCTGCTACCCGATGCGAAGCAGGTCGAGCTCGCCGATCGGCTCGGCCGCGAGGCTTCCTGGCAACCTGATGCCTTCCTCTCCGCGTTGCCCTGGACACCTGATCAACGCCGGACCCTGCTTGGATTCCTCGGCCTCATTGTCGACCGGGCTCCCGAGCCCCCCGCATCCTTCCGCAGCCTCAGCGTGCCGGACTACGCCCTGTTCCCGCATCAACGGCTCGCAGCCGGCAAGGTGCGCCGTCTGCTGTACTCCGGGGAACGAAGGGCCGTGCTCCACCTCCCCACGGGTGTCGGGAAGACCCGCACCGGCATGAACCTGATCTGCGATCACTTGCGGCAGAGTGAGCCCAGCGTCGTGGTCTGGCTGGCTCGAGGACGGGAGCTCCTGGAACAGGCTGCGCTGGAATTCGAGCGCGCTTGGAGCGCCCTCGGCAACCGCGAGGTCACCGTCCTCCGCATGTGGGGCGATGCCCCTGCCTCCATCGACAGCATCACCGACGGCATCGTCGTACTCGGCCTAGACAAGGCAACGGCCGCCGCGAAGAGCGACCCGACGTTCCTCGACCGCCTTGCCTTGCACGTCACCCTCACGGTCTTCGACGAGGCGCATCAGGCCATCGCCCCCACATACCGCAAGATCGTCGATGCGCTTACTCTACGTAGCGATTCCTGCCTGTTGGGGCTGACGGCTACTCCTGGACGGACTTGGTCGGACATCTCTGAAGATGAGAAACTCTCAGATTTCTTCGCCCGTCAGAAGGTGATGTTGGAGATCGACGGGTACGAGAACCCCGTCACCGCCCTCATCGAACAGGGATACCTTGCCAGACCGGAATTTCGCACCGTGGCCGCTGAGTCCGGTATGAAGCTCAGCGCCCGGGACAAGCAGGCACTCGCAGCTTCCTTCGACATCCCTGATGTCCTGATCGCGCGGCTCGCTTCCAACGTTCAGTGGAATCTGCAGGTTGTTCGCACCGTACTCGACCTCAGCCGGCAGCATCGGCGGGTCCTGCTGTTCGCTGCCTCGGTCGAGCACAGTCGCCTGGTCGTCGCGATTCTGTCGATGTTCGGGATCGACGCCGACCAGGTCACCGCTGATTCGTCAACGCGTCACCGCGACCGCGCGATCAACAGGTTCAAGGGGCCGGGCCCTCGACCCATGGTGCTCTCGAACTACGGTGTCCTCACGACCGGCTTCGACGCGCCCGCCGCGAGCGCGGCAGTCATCGCCCGACCCACTCGCTCTCTGGTCCTCTACAGCCAAATGGTCGGCCGTGTGATCCGCGGACCCAAAGCCGGCGGCACCCCCTCCTGCGACGTCGTGACAGTCGTCGACCCCGCGCTCCCCGGCTTCGGAGACGTGGCAGAGGCATTCACCAACTGGGAAGACGTATGGAAGGCTCGATGACATCCAAGTACTCGATCGTCACGTCTGATCTGACGGTCAAGGCCCTGCAGGACAGCGGATACAAGTCGACCGCACACGCCATCGCGGAACTGATCGACAATGGCATCGAGGCCGATGCCGATCTCGTGGAACTCTTCGTCGTCGAGTCGGTAGACCGTCCATCCCACCGTGCCCGCCACCGGGTAGAGAAGATCGCTGTGCTCGACAACGGCAGCGGCATGGATCCGGAGACGCTGCGGCAATCTCTGCGCTTCGGTGCCGGAACCCGACAGCACCGCAAGGGCATAGGGCGGTTCGGCGTCGGCCTGCCCAACTCCAGCATCTCCCAGTGCGACCGTGTGGATGTCTGGTCCTGGACCAACGGCCCCGACAACGCGCTGCACACCTACCTCGATCTCGCCGAGCTCCGGCAAGGATTGGAAGAGGTCCCCGAGCCCAGACTCCAGGGGCTCCCTGACGAATGGCAGGCGCTCACCGAAGGGCTTGGCCCGTCCGGAACCCTCGTCCAGTGGACGCAGCTGGAACGTGTCCAGTGGCGTGGCGCCGAGACCACTTTGGCCAACACCGAGCACCTCATCGGGCGTATCTACCGACGCAAGATCACTCAAGGAACCCGGATTAAGCTGGTCCCTGTCCGTGGCTGGGCAGAGCTGCCTGGCGTGCGCGACACCCGGCCGAACGACCCGCTCTACCTAACCGCTCCAAGCTCGACGCCTGCCCCGTTCGACACCAAGCCGATGTTTCGCCCCATCGGCGGCGGCAACACTGGCGCGATCGGCGTTCAGCGCTTCATGGTCGAGGGCGCTGACGGCAAGGAATACCCCGTTCTCGTGCGCTCCTCGATCTCCGTGGATGCCGCGCGGCGGACCGACATCGAGGGCGAGAAGTGGCCCGACGACGTGTCGCCCAGCCTCAAGCCTGGCGACACCCCTTGGGGCAAGCACGCAGCCAAGAACCTCGGCATCTCCTTGATCCGGGCTGACCGTGAACTCGACCTCGACACCGGATGGACAAATTCGTACAACCCGGTTGAACGGTGGTGGGGAGTGGAGATCGACTTCCCACCCGCCCTCGACGAGGTCTTCGGCGTCACCAACAACAAGCAGTCCGCGACGATCTTCTCAGCGCTAGCCAACTTCAACTGGCGTGAGGAAGCAGCCGGGTTGTCCTGGGAGGAGTTCCGCGAGGCGCTTCGTGAAGAAGGCGATGCTCGTCTTCCCCTCATTGAGATCGTCTATCACATCCGTGAGAAGCTGCTCGGTAGGCTACGTGCCGAACTAGAAGACCAGACCCGCGGTACGGGCACCAGTCGGAAGCGGCACGAGCAGGTGGAAACCAAGGCAGAGGAAGCGGTTAAGCGGCGCCGCGCGGAGACTAAACCGAGCCTGACGGATACCCTGGCAGAGCAGGTCAGCCCAGAGGAGAGCAAGCAGCAGCAACTCGAAAGCCTGGTCCAAACCCACAAGTACAATCCCGCCGACGCGCAGCGGATCATCGAAGAGACCATCTCCCAAGGCAAGCACACCCGCCTCCTGACCAGCCGCAACCCTGACTCACCGGCCTTCTTCAACGTCGAGTTCATCCCCGGCCTGCTCCAGGTCGCTCTGAATATGGACCACCCTGTGTACAGCGACCTGATCGCGGTCCTAGACAAGGACTTCGACGGCGCGAGCCGGGAAGAACTCGTCGACCGGCTGGTGGCCGCTGCCAACGCCTTCAAGCTCCTGCTGCTCTCCTGGGCGAGGTTCGAGGACGAACAACCAGAGAAGCCTCGCACTCGGGCCAGGCAGATGCGGCAGGACTGGGGCCGGATCGCCAGCGAATTTCTCGGGGCCGACGGCGAGGATGACGAGGACGAGTAGTGGCGAACGATCACGTCTGGCAACAGATCGAGCAGTTACTTCAGAGGGCTTCCGAGCGCGTTGTCCTGATCGCTCCCTTCATCAAGAAGGAGGTGTTCCGAGCGGCGCTGGCCGCCATTCCGCACCGTGTTGAAGAGGTTCAGTGCATCACGCGGTGGTCCGTCGCCGAGGTCGCAGCCGGCGTTTCGGACCCCGAGATCGCCGAGATTGCCGAGGCTGACGGACGCGCCCGCATCCTGCTGTGCCACAACCTCCACGCCAAGCTCTACATCGTCGACGGCCGCTGCCTCGTCGGATCGGCCAACCTCACAGGCAGGGCCACCGGCCGTGTACCGGACGCCAACATCGAGTTACTCCTCGAAACCGAAGCGAGCCACCCGGAGATCCAGCGAACGCTTGATGCCATTGGGCTCACCTCGGTGCCGGCGTCCGTAGACCTTGCGCGACAGATTCGCGAGCAAGCTGATCTCCTCCGAGCTGACGAAGACGCTCCCCGGGTCCTGGTTGCCGGGCACGGCCCAACCGGCGCTCGCTGGCTGCCGGAAACACGCAACCCGGAGCGACTGTACCGGGTGTACAACGGGCGATACCGCAACATCGGCACAGACGTTCTTGCCGGTGTGCTCCGTGACCTTGCTCATCTCGACATCCCTCCCGGCCTCTCCGAGCAGGCGTTCGGGGAAGCGGTCCTCGCTGGTCTCCGAACCATGCCGGAGATTCGACGGCTGTTCGACGTAGGCGCCTTAAACATGGACGACGCGAAAGGAGAACTGGTCACTGGCGGAACCTGCACAGAAGAGCAGGCCCAACGTGCCGTGGAGACCATTGCTCAGTGGCTGAACTACTTCGACGAGGTGCATCTGGTACCGGTCGGTCCATGGGAGATTCGACAGGGTAGAGAAATCACCTGAGTTGTGGCGTCGGGCTGCGTCAGCTCCGCGGAGCTGCGCCGCAGGCGTGAGCGTACAGGTCGTGACTGGGCCGCGGTGACTGGCGCGCTTGCTGGCGCAGCCACCGCGACCGCATCGGAAAGTGATCGGAGAGGCATCCTCATGGCACGGGTTGGGCTGCCGTTCCTGCTGGGCCACGCCGAGATCGCCTACCTCTTTGAAGTCGAGCGCCAGACATCACGCAAATGGCGCACCGAGGGTACGCTGGCTGAGCCTGACCTCGTCATCTCAGGGAACCCATACTGGCTGCTGGACACCGTGCTACGCATCAATGGCGTCGGTGGACGGCGGATCAGTCCGCAACGGCTCGCCGCCTACCAGGCCGCCATCCCCGGCGGCCAGGAGGCGACCACCATTGACGAGCTCCCGGTCATCGTCGGCCTCAAGGAGGTCGCTCGCATTCATGGCCGCGACGACCAGGCCGTCTCCCGATGGCGCAATCGTCGGCAGATCAGTGAGCCCGACATCTTGCTCTCGGGTTCACCGCTCTGGCTGCTGGAGACCATTCTGCGCGACGGCCAGCGGCGGGGCAGGACGATCTTTGACCATGAGGTCCAGCGGCTTCGGGAAGGTCACCGCGATCCACAGAAGCCGCGTGGACGCCGGACGGCTACGCAACATACCCGCCGCCGGCAGTAGGCGATTCCCCCACCACGTGCCTTCGCAGGTGCGGACTTCACCGTAGCCACCGACTGTCATTCAGCCCCGCGTTCCTCGACCATAACCGGTCCGCACCGAGGAGCGCCCGAGGGCTCAACCCTCTTGTTTCACCAGCGGGCTGTTGTTCGCCCTCGGGTGAGAGAAACAGTTGATGAGGGGGGTGGTTTTCCATAGTGTCTCTCATGCCGATCTTGTACCTCGAGCCATGGAGCCACGCATGCCAGCGCTATCGATCTCGTCTCCGTTGATGACCCGTCATACCGGTCCGCGACAGGACTGATCAGCGTGAAGATCATCTCCTACGGCGGCGGAGTCCAGTCCACAGCGCTACTCGTGCTCGCAGCACAAGGGCGCATCGACTACTCAACGTTCCTATTCGCTAACGTCGGTGACGACAGCGAACACCCGGCCACTCTCACCTACATCCGCGAAATCGCCGTCCCGTACGCCGCTACGGCAGGACTCGCCCTCCAGGAGCTTCACCGCCGACGGAGGAACGGAGCCACCGAGACCCTCATGCAGCGATTGACCAAGCCAGAAAGCCGCTCCATTCCGATCCCTGTCCGCATGGCCAACGGAGCTCCCGGCCGTCGGAACTGCACCGTTGATTTCAAGATCAAAGTAGTAGGCCGGTGGCTCCGTGAACACGGAGCGACAGCGCAAGCTCCGGCGACAGTAGGCATCGGTATTTCTCTTGACGAGATCCACCGCGCCAATCGTCGTCGTCGGGAGCCGCACGAGCAGATCGAGTACCCCCTGCTTGATCTGCGACTCCGCAGGGACGACTGCGAGCGCATCATCGCTGGGGCGGGCCTTCCCATCCCCCCGAAGAGCAGTTGCTTCTTCTGCCCCTTCCGTACCGTCGATGCCTGGCGATATCAGCGCGAGAACGAGCCGGACCTGTTTGCACGATCCGTACAACTGGAGAGGGCGATCAACGTTCGCCGAACGGCACTTGGGCGCGACCCCGCCTACCTCACCCGCTTCGGTCGACCGCTCGACGAAGCCATCGACATTCAGCCCTCTGCAAAAGATTCAGACGCGGGGGACGGCACGTGTGATTCTGGTTGGTGCATGACCTGATCAACGTACTATTCCACGTCGGGACCGGGTGAATTCCGGTCCCGACCAAATTGCTACCGGTGACCGCGCTCGCGCTGAAGAGGAAGAGGGGCGATGTGCTCTTCTTCCTCTTCTTCCTCCCCCTCCAGTAGGTCTGGTGGATCGCCATGCTCGAGATGCAGCACGGACAGATATTCGCCATAGGGAATCTCCTCGTCCATCCAGCGATGGTGGCCCGGCACCGTAGGCACCCACATGCCGTCGCACAAGTACTTGTGGTCGTCGAGGACTACGAGCTGTCCCGAATCGACAGCAGCTGCAAGCAGTACCTGCACACCGAGCAGCAGAATTGCGGACGCCTCCTTGCTGGCGCACACGTCACCGTGTCCAGCGGGCAGGAACTCTGCCCAGCCATCACCCTGGCTTGGCTGAGGCACTTCCGCCAGGCCGTGAACTGTTTCTTCATGGATCTTTAGTGCGTAGGCACCGCCGGCGGCGAGCGTGCCTGCGTCCAGGGCTTCGCCCTGTGAGTGTGTGGCCAGATGCTTCACCACCTCATGAGAATGCAAGGGCAGCTGGATTCGGCTCCCGGCCAGCTGCTGCTCGGCCTCATCGAGGGCAGCGGCGGGAGTCTCGGAGTCTGGGAAGAGTCCGTGCCCCAATGTCTCGAAGGCGGCACGGACGTAGCCGAGCCTTGCCACGTGCGGTTGCCAGCTAGCCAGCATCTGCGACCACACGAGGTCGAAGTCTCCGCCGGCGCACATGCCGTCGTCGTCATAGGCCATGTCGAACGTCATGCCTCGCAGACCGCTCGCCAGGCGAAGCCAGGCGTGAGCCCGCTCCCAGGCAGCCCTCACGGAGAGATCTGAGGGATGCCGGACAGCTCGTTCCATCCAGTCGGTGAGTTCGCGAGCGTGCTCCTCGGGCTCAGCAAGACACAGAGTCGACAACTGACGGAAGGAGGGCAGACAGGGGGCCTGGACACGTAGAGATGCCATGGACAGAGAGTGCCATGTGGCACTGACAGAGCCGGTCTGCCGACCGACGAGAAACCAAACCCTCGGCTCTCCCGCAGCTGCCGGGGAACAGTGGGCCGGCGCGGCGAATCAGCCGATGACCGCGCAAAGACCGGCCGCAGCGCTCCAGCTCGCGTTCACCCCTTCCGCGTCGCCGATCAAGTGTGGACGCTCGTACAGGCCAGCCCGCACCTCCGCATCCGTCAGTCGCCGGTACTTCGGGACATCGGCGTCGCCTCCGGTGCCCAGGAGCCAGATGCGAACGGAGCGAGGGCTGCCGCTCGGCCGTCACGGTGCAGGACAGGTAGGAATCCAGGGCGTGGAAGTCAACCAGGCCGATGCTCCATTCGTCGTGGTGGTTAACGGGGGAGCGGTCCCCCAGGCGCCGCGGTGCTCGCCATGACGTCTCCTACTGTCCGCGAGGTTGATCGGCTGCCGACGCCAGGCGGCCTGCTGACCCGGCGGTGCGACGCCGTTCTGGAGACGCTCGCGCTAGCCTCGCCGAGCTTGGCCGGGCCCGCGGTCCGTGCAGGGCGGTCATGTCGGGCCGATTGCACAGGGGGCGAAGGCAAGGAGGCCCGGTGCGCGCCACGCCAGAACGATGCTGGCAGCGGCGCTAACCGCATCTTCTGCGGCTCGGGCCAGCAGCGAGCCAGCAGAGGATCACCAGGGACACGAGAAGCGTCTCACCTGCAGGAAACCTGCAGGTGAGACGCTTGGTCACCGGTGCGCCGCCAGAAACTCGAACCCCGGACCCGCTGATTAAGAGTCTGACTCCGAAGGAGTCCTGCCACAGGTGATTGAGAGAGGTTATGGTTCCGCCGATGGGTCGAGTGTGAAGATCGACAGCCCCAGAAGACGGCATGGGCACAATCCGGTCTTCTCTCTTGCATAACCGGTTACGCGGGGGGTGTTGTGGCTGCGGGACCGCCTTCGAGGGGGCCAGGGTCCTGCTGACGGCCTGGCATACAGGCTGGTCAGCGACCCGTCTCTCAGGGATATTCCAGGGACTTTTCAGGGACTTTCCGTCCTGTCCGAGGGACTTCCCAGGGACTTTTCACAGTGTAAGGAGGGAAGGCCCGGACAGGAAGGAAAGACGCGTTCCCGCAGGTGAGAGGCTATGCGGTCAACACTCCACCACGTTGACGGCGAGCCCGCCGCGGGCCGTCTCCTTGTACTTGACGCTCATGTCGGCGCCGGTCTGCTTCATCGTGCGGATGGCCTTGTCGAGGGAGACGTGGTGGCGACCGTCGCCGCGCAGCGCCATGCGGGCGGCGGTGATGGCCTTGACGGCCGCCATGCCGTTGCGCTCGATGCACGGGATCTGCACCAGGCCGCCCACGGGGTCGCAGGTGAGGCCGAGGTTGTGCTCGATGCCGATCTCGGCCGCGTTCTCCACCTGTTCCGGGGTGCCGCCGAGCACCTCGGTGAGCGCGGCGGCGGCCATCGAGCAGGCTGAGCCCACCTCGCCCTGGCAGCCGACCTCGGCGCCCGAGATGGAGGCGTTCTCCTTGAACAGCATGCCCACCGCGCCGGCCGCGAGGAGGAAGCGGACGACGCCCTCCTCGTCGGCGCCCGGCACGAAGTCCAGGTAGTACATCAGCACCGCCGGGATGATGCCGGCCGCGCCGTTGGTGGGCGCGGTCACCACCCGGCCGCCGGCCGCGTTCTCCTCGTTGACCGCCATCGCGTAGAGCGTCACCCACTCCAGCGCGGCGTCGGCCGGGTTGCCCTCGGCGCGCAGCCGGCGGGCCGAGGTGGCGGCCCGGCGGCGGACCCTGAGCCCGCCGGGGAGTATCCCCTCGCGGTCCAGGCCGCGCGCCACGCAGGCCCGCATCACCGCCCAGATCCGCAGCAGTTCGGCGCGCACCTCGGCCTCGCTCCGCCAGGCCGTCTCGTTGCGCAGCATCAGCGCGGAGACCGAGAGGCCGGTCTCCCGGGTCAGCCGCAGCAGCTCGTCCCCGGTGCGGAAGGGGTGCGTGAGGCGGGTGTCGTCGAGCCGGATCCGGTCGGCGCCGATCGCCTCCTCGTCGATGACGAAGCCGCCGCCGACCGAGTAGTAGGTCCTGGTGAGCAGCGGCTCACCGGCGGCGTCGGTGGCGGCGAGCCGCATGCCGTTGGCGTGGTACGGCAGCGCCTCGCGCCGGTGCAGCACCAGGTCGGCGTCGGGGTCGAACGGGATCGGGTGGGCGTCGCCGATCTCCGCGGCCAGCAGCCGCAGCCGGCCGGTGGCCCGGATCCTGGCCACCTCCTCGTCGGCCCGGTCCACGTCCACCGTGTCGGGGGCGTGGCCCTCGAGCCCGAGCAGCACGGCCTTGGGGGTGCCGTGGCCGTGCCCGGTGGCGCCGAGCGAGCCGAACAGCTCGGCCCGCACGGCGGCCGTGTGCGCCAACAGCCCCTCGTTCTTGAGGCGCCGCGCGAACATCCGGGCGGCCCGCATCGGGCCGACGGTGTGCGAGCTCGACGGGCCGATGCCGACGGAGAACAGGTCGAAGACGGAGAGGGCCATGGCCTGGGACACCCGGTCGTCGGTCAGCCGTTGGTGAGGGCTTGGTACTCGGCGGCCGACATCAGCCCCGCCGGCTCGGCCGACTCGTCGATCCTGATCCGGAACAGCCAACCGTCCCCGAACGGGGCCGTGTTCACCAGCGAGGGGTCGTCGACGACGGCCTGGTTGGCCTCGGTGATCTCGCCGCTGACGGGGGAGTAGAGCTCGCTGACCGACTTGGTCGACTCCAGCTCGCCGCAGGACTCGCCGGCGGTGACGGTGTCGCCGACGGCCGGCAGCTGGACGAAGACCACGTCGCCGAGCGCGTCCGCCGCGAACCGGGTGATGCCGACCGTCGCCACGCCGTCCTCGGCGGCCGAAAGCCACTCGTGTTCCTGGCTGTACCGGAACTGCTCAGGGTTGTCGCTCATGAGGGGGATTCTCCCGGATCAGGGTGGTTGGTGGTACCTGTTGCTCGTTGGCGCCGGTTACTTCTGGCGCCGGTAGAACGGCAGCGCGACGACGTCGCACGGCTCGTGCGTACCCCGGACGTCGACGGCGACGCCGGCGGTGTCGGGGGCGGCGTGCGCCGCGTCCACGTAGGCCATGGCGATGGGCCGGCCCAGCGTCGGCGAGGGGGCGCCCGAGGTGACCTCGCCGATCACCGTGCCGTCCGCCGTCACCACCGGGTGGCCGGCGCGCGGCACCCGCCGGCCCCGGGCGACCAGGCCGACCAGGACCCGCGGCGGCCGGCGCTCGGCCCGCTCGGCCGCGGCCGCCAGCGCCTCGCGGCCGACGAAGCCGCCCGGCTTGCCGAGCTTGACCACCCGGCCGAGGCCGGCGTCGAACGGGGTGGTGTCGGTGGTCAGCTCGTGTCCGTAGAGCGGCATGCCGGCCTCCAGGCGCAGCGTGTCGCGGCAGGCGAGGCCGCAGGGCACCAGACCGTCCGCCGCGCCGGCGTCGGTCAGCGCCCGCCACAGCGCTTCGGCGTCCTCGGGGGCGCAGAACAGCTCGAAGCCGTCCTCGCCGGTGTAGCCGGTGCGGGCGATCATCGCCGGCCGGCCGGCGACCGTGCCGGGCAGGCCCGCGTAGTAGCGGAGGGACGCCAGGTCGGCGTCGGTGAGCCGGCCGAGGACGGCGGGGGAGGCGGGGCCCTGGACGGCGATCAGCGCGTACCGCTCGCGGTCGTCGCGGACCGCGGCGTCGAAGCCGGCCCGCCGCTCGGTGAGCGCCGTCAGCACCGGGTCGGTGTTGGCCGCGTTGGCCACGACGAGGAACTCGTCATCGCCGAGGCGGTAGACGATCAGGTCGTCGAGGATGCCGCCGCGCTCGTCGCAGATCATGGTGTAGCGGGCCCGGCCGACCGCCAGCGCGGAGGGCTCGCCGACCAGCGCGTGGTCGAGCAGCGCGCCCGCCGCGGGCCCGGTCACGGTGATCTCGCCCATGTGCGAGAGGTCGAAGAGGCCCGCCGCGGTGCGCACCGCCTGGTGCTCGGCGCGCTCGCTGCCGTAGCGCAGCGGCATCCGCCAGCCGGCGAAGTCGGTCATGACCGCGCCGAGCGCGGTGTGCGTGGCGTCGAGCGGGGTGGTGCGGGACATGGGCGTGGGCTCCAGGTGCTCCGGGGGCGAGGGGCCGTCGTGCGGCGGACAGAGCCGACCGCCGTGGCCCTCCCCATCTGTCATCGGCACCTGAGAGGTTCGCCGGGCGCCCGGGCGGGCGGAGCGGCTTGCACCGTGGGTGGGGCCGGCCCCGAGGGGGCGGGCCCGCTTTTCAGATTCGCCTTCCGCGTGCGGTATCGGGGCCTGAGAGATTCAAGGGAGGACTTGCTCCTTCGGCGCCCCGGAACGCCGGGGACTCTCCCGCGCGCGGTCGAACGGCCAGTATGCGGTTGTGCGGACATCATCGCACGAACCGCCGCCGGCGGCCCGGTCGCGGGGGCGCTCGGCCCAACGGCCGTGCCCGGTAGCCGTTATCGTGCCTCTCGACGCTCGCGAGTGGATCGTGATCTGAGCGGATGGTGGGCTGAAACGATGAACATGGCAAGGCAGGGTCCCGGCTACGGCGGCGGCTGGCCGGGCAACGAGCTCGAGGAGACGCTGGCGGCGGCCCTCGGCGTGGCCGACGCCGGCCCGCGGCTGCTGAAGGTGCTGGCCCGCAGCGCCCTGTGGGTGCCGCTGCCCGAGGGCGGCGGCCGGGAGAGCCGCAGCCTCGACCTGCCGACCATCGAGCTCAACGGCGGGGTGTTCGTGCCGGTCTTCAGCTCGGCCGAGCAACTGCACCTGGGGGGCGCCTCGCACCTGCCGTTCGCCGTCGCGCCGGCGTGGGAGTTCGCCCGCGGACTGCCGCCGCAGGTGGGCATCGCCGTGAACCCCGGCGGCACGGTCGGCGTGCCGGTGCCACCGGCCGTGGTCGCCGAGCTGTGCCGGGTAAACCCCGGCGAGCGGGCGCCCGGCGTGCCCTCCGGGGCGCGGATGCGGCTCTTCCAGCCCGACTGGCAGGAGGACCCGATCGACTTCCTGTCCGCCGTCTCCGGCGAGCTGACCGGCCTGGGCTTCGTACGCACCGCGCGGCGCGGCCTGGCCAGCACCGAGGGCGGCTCGCCCTCGCTCTTCGTCGGCGTGGAGCTCGAGCACCTCGACGACGCCAGCCGGCTCGCCGTCCACGACGCGCTCGGCCGGGCGCTGGCCAGCAGGCCGGTGGCCTGGCCGGTGCAGCTGGTGCTTCTTGATGCCGCCGAGGATCCCGTGGTGGACTGGCTCAGGGAGTGCGTGCAGCCGTTCTACACGCGGGACGCCTGACGCGCACCGCGCGGTCTCCCCGGCGGTCGGCGCCCTGGCGGGCCGCCCGCGGATGACGGCGCACCACGGCGTACGACGGCGCGCGACGGCGGCGTGAACCGCGCGGGGAGGGGTGGGACCGGTGACCGGTGGCGAGGGCGTCGGAGCGGGCGTCGAGGAGCTGCTGCCCAGGATCGCCCCCGACCGCCTCGACGAGTACGAACGGCTGCTCGCGGCGCTGGCCGCCGGCGAGGTCTGGATGCTGCTGTGGCACGGCCGGTCGGGAGACCCCGAGGCCCAGTACGGCAGCATGGAGGTGGCCGGCCACGGCTACGCGCCGTGCGTCACCTCCGAGCGCGAGCTGCTCGCCAGCGGCTGGACCAGGGAGCACGAGGTGGTCGGCGGCCGGGACATCGCCGCCGCGCTCTACCCCGACCACTGGGGCCTGTGGCTCAACCCGCACGCTCCGGGCGGCGGTCTTGGCGTCCCCTGGCTCGACCTGCGCCGGATCGCCGGCGGCCTCGACCGGCTCCCGGCGGGACCGCTGCGCATCACCGAGCCGGCCGTCAGGGCCGACGGATTCTACGCCGAGCTCGTCGCGCTCGCCGAGCGCACCCGGGTGCTGCGCAGCCTGCGCCGGGCCTGGGTGCGGCCCGCGGTTGGCCCGGCCTACCTGGTGATCGGCCTGGACGTGGAGGAGCCGGAGGACCGCTCGGCCGAGGCCGTGCGGTCGATGATGCGCCAGGCCATCGCGGCCGTCCCCGAGGGGCTGCCGGTGGCCACGGTCGCCATGGCGGACGGTTACGACCCGGTCGCCATGTGGTTACGCGCCAACGCGCGCCCCTTCTACGACCGCGACGCCCCCGCGGCACACGATCCGGATTCACTGCGCCAACACGGGTACGGGTATCCCCGTCCCCACTGACCGGGCTGACCGGGCGGAGGTACCGGTCCCGGGGTTACGGTGGAGACAGACGTCGCATATCAGACACTCGTGCTCTGAAAGGGGACGCTGCATGTACACGGTGAAGAGTTCGCTGCCCGACACCGCGACCAAGGTCGTCGGCGAGGCGTTGCAAGGGGCACTGGTGGACCTCATCGACCTCTCGTTGGTCGCCAAGCAGACCCACTGGAACATCATCGGGCCCCGGTTCAGGTCGATCCACTTCCAGCTCGACGAGGTGGTCTCGACGGCGCGCTCCCACTCCGACACCGTCGCCGAGCGCTCCGCGACCCTGGGCGTCTCCCCCGACGGCCGCGCCGCCACCGTCGCCGCCGGCACCGGCATCGCCAAGGTCGCCGACGGCTGGCAGCAGGACACCCAGGCCGTCCGCACCATGGTCGACGCGCTCAACGCGGTGATCATCCGCATGCGGGAGCGGATGGACGAGGTCGGCCCGGTCGACCGGGTCACCGAGGACATCCTGATCCAGGTCACCAAGGACCTCGAGAAGCACGCCTGGATGTTCCAGGCCGAGAACGGCGGCTGACACCGGCGGACACCGGCGCCGGACGACGGCGGCCGAGCGGCGAAGGACCCCCGACCGGGCGGTCGGGGGTCCTGGCATGTCGCCCCACGTCGTAGCTTTCGGGGGAGGGGTCGTTCCGGCGGCCTGACAGAGCTTCACGGCAGGGGAGTTGAGGATGGGCGCGCAGGACGTGCGGGACGTGCGGGACACGGCCAGGAGGCTGCGGGCGATCACCGACGAGTTGTCGGAGCGCTTCTACGAGCGGGCCGACGTGGTGCGGACGCTGGTGGTGACGCTGCTGGCCGGGCAGCACTCGCTGCTGCTCGGCCCGCCCGGGACAGCGAAGTCCGAGCTGGCCCGGGAGCTCACGGGCCGGGTCGAGGGCGCGGCCTACTGGGAGATCCTGCTGTCCAAGTTCACCGCGCCGACCAGGATGTTCGGCCCCATCGACGTCGCCGCGCTGGCCAGGGGCGAGTACCGGCAGGTGTACGAGGGCCGCGCCACGACCGCGCACATCGCCTTCATCGACGAGATCTTCAAGTGCTCGACAGCCGCGCTGAACGAGACCCTCGGCTACCTCAACGAGCGGATATACCACCCGGAGAACGGCGGCGAGCCCGTACGCTGCCCGCTGATCGGGGCCATCACGGCCAGCAACGAACTGCCCGGCGGGGAGGACTCGGCGGCGATCTACGACCGGCTGCTGGTCAGGATCGAGGTCGGGTACCTGACGGACCCCTCGAACTT
Organism: Streptomyces sp. NPDC127098; assembly: GCF_042722465.1. Taxonomy (NCBI): domain Bacteria; kingdom Bacillati; phylum Actinomycetota; class Actinomycetes; order Kitasatosporales; family Streptomycetaceae; genus Streptomyces; species Streptomyces sp. NPDC127098. The sequence continues at coordinate 12,388 of NZ_JBHXFJ010000044.1, read as the reverse complement.
CGCCGCGCTGGTCCGCTCCGCCGTCCGCCGCCCGGCGGCGCCGACCAGGACCACGGTCGAACTGGCCGCGCTGCGGCACGCCGTGACCGACGCCGTCCCCGCCGTGGACGTGCCCGACGCGGTCGTGGACGCGGTGTGCACGCTGCGGGCCGCCCTGCGCCGCAGGGAACTCGTCGCCTCCGACCGCCGCTGGCGGCAGGCGGTGGGGCTGCTCCAGGCGTCCGCGTACCTCGACGGCCGCCCGGCGGTCGGCGAGACCGACCTCTCGGTGCTGACCCACGTGCTGTGGGACTCGCCAGCCCAGCGCCCGACCGTCGAGCGCGAGGTGCTGCAACTCGTCAACCCCGACGCCAGGGAGGCGCTCGACCTGGCCGACACCATCGAGGAACTGGAGGCACAGCTCGACGCCATGGCGGGGCAGTCCCGTGAGGCGCTGAGCGAGTGGGTCATCACGAAGGCCCACAGCCGGCTCGCCATGGCCGGGCAGCGGCTGGAGAAACTGCGCGAGGAGGCGGCGCGCGCCGGCCGCTCCACCGCCGCCATCGACCGGGTCACCGGCCGCCAGCGCGCCGTCCGCGCCCGCGTCCTCACCGAGGCCCTCGGCGTGGACGCGAGCATGGTGCGGGCCCAGCTCTGACGGGCCGGAGGACCAGATGGCGGACGACGTGCCGAGCGGGCCGGAGACGTCGGCCGGCGGGCACACCGCGGCCGTGGTCGCGGACCGGTTCGACCGGCTCACGTGGCGCGACACCTACCGGCAGTCGGCCGGACTGCGGGAGCTGGTCGCGGAGCTGACCGAGCGTCACGAGCACGCCGGCGACCTGTTGGCCGACGCGTTCCTGGCCGCCTACCAGGTCCGCCCGCGGCTGCGCGAGCGCGGCGAGATGGCCCCCTCCCGGCTGTTCAACCACCGGATCGTCGCCGCGCTGACCGAGTCGCCGGACTTCGCCGAGCTGCGCCGGGAGACGGCCGGCGACCCCTACGCCGCCGCCATGGCCGTGCTGGCCCAGGCCGCCGCGCTGCGCCGGATGCTGGAACGCTCCCGGGACGCCCGGGAGGAGGCCGAGCGGGCCGCCGGGGACGCGACGACGGTGGCGGAGGTGGCGGAGGTGGCGGTCGTGACCGGGGCGCACCGGCGGGCGGCGCGGGCCCTCGCGGTCGCGGCCCCGGGTATCAGGGCCGAGGCGCGGAACGCGGCGGCGAGGGCCGCCGTGGCCGTGCGGGAGGAGGCCGCGCTGATGCGGGCGTGGGGTATCGGGCCCGGCGAGCTCGAACGGATGCCGTTCGAGCAGCGCGCCCGGCTCGCCGAGCGGCTGCGCACCGGGCGGCTCGCGCGGTGGGCCGAGCTGATCGGTCGCTTCCGGCAGATGGCCGACGGCGAGCGCGCCCGCAGGGTGGAGAACGCCACCGGGGAGCTCGTCGGCGTCACGCTCGGCGACGACCTCGCCCGCGTCATCCCCGCCGAGCTGGCCAACCTCGGTCTGCCCGGGCTGCGCGCGGTGTTCGCCGCCCGCTACGCCGCCGGCGAGCTGATGCTCTACGAGAGCCAGGGAGAGCGGGCCACCGGCCAGGGCGCGGTCATCGCGTGTGTGGACACCTCGCACTCCATGTACGAGGCGGGGCCCGGCGGGGTCACCAGGGAGGCGTGGGCCAAGGCGTGCGCCCTGGCACTGCTGGACCAGGCCCGTCGCGCCAGGCGCGACTTCGTCGGCATCCTGTTCTCCTCGGCCGACCGGATCCGAATCTTCCGCTTCCCGGCCGACCAGCCGGCCGGCGTCGCCCCGGTGCTCGACTTCGCGGAGACCTTCCTCGGCGGCGGCACCAGCTACCAGACGCCGCTGAGCGCGGCCGCCGAACTGCTGGCGGAGGAGTTCGACGACGCCGCGCGCGCCCGCGGCGACATCGTGCTGATCACCGACGACGAGTGCGACGTCACCGAGGAGTGGACCCGGGGCTGGCACGAGGCCAAGCGCCGTCTTGGCTTCCGGCTCTTCGGCGTGGCCGTCGGCGCCCCGTGCGCGGCGGAGGCCGGCTCGGTCCTGGAGACCCTGTGCGACAACCTCCGCTCCGTCGAGGACCTGACCGACGTGCACGCCGCGGCCGACCTCTTCCGCGTGATCTGACGTGGGGCGCGCCGGAGGGACGGGGGTGGGGACGGTGGCAGGCGGACGGCGACCGCCGGGCGCGGGGAGCAGGCCGGCGCCCGGACGGTCACCCGATGATCTGCACGTCACGCCGGCCGTTCATGCCGGTGGCGGCGTGGTCTCACCCGGGCGAGGGAAATGGTCATACCGGCATGGTCATACCGGCGGGGCGCCGCCGGCGCTCAGCTGGCCGCCGCCTTTCCCGGGTGCCAGGGGCAGTTGGCCGCGTGGTCGTCGTGCACCACGATGCCGTTGCCACAGTAGGAACAGGTGACGGGCGCGGCCGGCTCCACCGGCCCCTCGAGGCCGGTGATGACCGTGACCTCGGCCAGGGGTTCGAGCTCGGCCCCGGCCTCAGCCCGGGGGGCGGGCAGGTCAGGCACGGCCGGCCCTCCCACGCGCCCGGGGCCGGGATATGGACGGGACGCCGTGACGGACGGCGGCGGTTTCGGTGTGCACCAGGTCCCCCCTAGGCGTCGTCGGTGAGCGGACCCCTCCACCCTGCCGCTCCGGGGGGACCTCAAGTGTCACTCCTGGGTGACACGCGTAGCGTGCCCGTCCCGGACCCCGTCTCAGACCCCGACCCACGCCGCAAGACGCGACAGCGCGTGCGGGGAGCTGCGGCGGATGTGCAGCAGGCCCTGCACCGTCTCGCGGACGCGTGGGTGGAAGCGGGTCTGCTGTGGCGCGAGCCGCCGGGCCAGCGACAGTGAGGCGAGCGCCGCGTCCGTGCGGCCGGTCTCCAACTCGGCGCGCGCCTGGTCGACCAGGTGCGCGGCCCGGCGCGAGGTGGCCCAGCCGCGCGGCGGGCGCACGGCGCGCGCCGCCGCGTAGGCGGCGTCGAACTGACGCAGCTCCAGGCGTGCGAACGTCTCGTGCGCGCTCACGTTGGCCGGCCCGAACGACAGCCAGTGGACGTGCCCGATCTCGCCGGTGCGCTCGGCCAGCTCGGTGGCCTGCGCCAGGTGGCTCTCCACCAGCGGCACGTCGGCGGCGCGGGCCGCGAGCACGGCGGCCCCGAGGTGCAGCTGGCCGGCCACCGCGCGCGCCGCGAGGCCGTCCGCGACCCGGCCGCCGAGCAGCCGGTGCCCCTCGGCGACCATCCGGAGACCGATGTGGTGCTGCGCGGACGGCGACCGGTAGGACAGCGCCCGCTTGTACTGCCGGATCGCCGCGAGCACCGGGTCGGACGCCCGCTCGGCGGCCCACCCCATGCGGTCGAGCGCCAGCGCCGCCAGATCCTGGTAGCCGAGCTTGGTGGCCACGTCGTGGGCGCTGCGGCAGGTCGACGCGAGCGACCGCCACAGCTCGGTCGTCGGCCGCTCCCGGCACGCCACGAAGAGGTCGAGCAGCAGGCTCGGCAGCACCGCGGCCGCCAGTTGCAGGCGGGCCGCCCGCACGTCCTGGCAGAGCCCGTCGGCGGCGGCCGTGAGCTCGAACCCCGGCGCCTGCGGCAGGTACGCGTCCACCGGCAGGTCGTAGACGTCGAGCGCCTCGCGGATCGGGCGGACCAGGGCGGCGACCCGGTCGGGGTGCAGCGTGTGCACCGAGGAGCCGGTGAGCGCGGCGACGGGCACGCCGAGCGCGCGCGCCACGGCGGCGGTCAGCTGTGGCGACGCCCTCTTGTGGCCGGCCTCGACGTGGCGCAGCAGGCTGTACGAGTACGGGATGCGCTGGGCGAGGCCGCGCTGCGTGAGGCCGGCTCGCTTGCGGTGCGCGGCGATCCTGGCGCCGGTGCGGTCGTGTTCGTCGGGACAGGGGTCTGCCATGCGGGCTCCGTTCCTTTCCGCCCCCGGGGGGTGGGCGCGTGGAACGGCTCTACCCGTGGCCGACCACCGACCAGTCCGGTCGGGCGCGGTCGGTCGTGTGTGCTGAACTGCTCCCATGACCAACCGCGTTCTCCATCTGCTGGCCTGTGCCGCGCCGCCGGTGCGGTACGTCGACCGGGCGATACGCGCGGCGCGGGCCGGCGGGTGGGAGGTGTGCCTCGGGATGACGCCGACCGCGGCCGGCTGGCTCGCCGACCGGCTCGCCGAGCTGGCGACGCTGACCGGCCACCCGGTGCGCGTCGAGCATCGCGCGCCGGGCGCGCACGACGGCTGGCCCCCGGCGGACGTGACCGCCGTCGCCCCCGCGACGCTCAACACGGTGAACGCCGTCGCGCTCGGCCTGACCCCGACCTGGGTCGCCGCACACGCGTGCGAGGCGCTGGGCAAACGGCGGCCGCTGATCGTCATGCCGTGCGTGAACAGCGCCTATGCCTCGCACCCCCAGTTCGACCGATCGGTCGCGACGCTGCGTGCCACCGGCACCCGCGTCCTCCTCGGCCCCCCGGACGGCTTCGTCCCCAACCCCCCGGGCCAGGGCCACCCCGAGTCCTACCCCTGGCACCTGGCACTCGCCGCGGCGGAGAAGCTGGCATGACCCCGGCCCGCGTTCGCCCACTGGTGTGGCTCGGGCCGATCGGCGTCAACGCCGTCCTGGGGATCGTCGCCGTGGTCCCGCTCTTCCTCCTCTGGTACTTCCTGGTCAACTACCCCCTGCACGACCTGGGGCTCACCAGCCGGGAGCCGACGGAGAACGACGGGGTGGGCGTGGTGCTCGTCATGCTCGCCGTCGTGTGGGCGTGGTTCCTCGCCGTCTGGTTCCTGGCCAACGTCCTGGTGCGGAAGGGCACTCCGGCCAGGGAACTGCCCGGACGGCGGTACTGGACGGCGAGCGCCACGATGCCGCTCGTCCCGACGCTCGTCCTCGTCCTGTGGTCGGAAGTCGACTGGCTCTAGCCGCCGCTTTCCGCCGAGCCACGCCCGCGAGCGGGTGAATGCCCGGGGTGGCGGGGCGGGGCGGGGTGTGATCGGGGCGACGTTCCGTCGATTCCCGATTCATGGAGAGCAGGAGTAAAGACATGCGCATGCGTAGCGCCTTCGCCGCCACCGCGCTGGCCGCCGTCAGCGTCATGGGGGCGGCCGGTGTGGCCAACGCGGACGCCGACGCCGCCGGGTTCGCCGCCGGGTCCCCGGGCATCCTGTCCGGCAACAACGTCCAGATCCCGATCAACCTGGAGCTGCAGGTCTGCGGCAACACCATCGACATCGTCGGGCTGCTGAACCCCGCGTTCGGCAACGTCTGCATCCAGAAGTGACCCCGCTCGAAGCCCCCCGCCCGACCCGGGCGGGGGGCTTCGGCGCGTTCAGAGCCGGACCAGCGCCTGGACCGGGGCGTGGTCGGAGGGGTAGCGGCCGTCGTGACGGTAGGTGTTGATCGCAGCGCGCAGCACGGTCACGCCGCCGCCGGCGAGCACCCAGTCGATGCGGTTGGCGCCCTCCACCGGGTCGCGGTAGTTCGGGAAGGTGCCCCACGCCGGGGTCAGTCGGCGCTCGGCGGTCAGCCAGGTGTCGGACAGGCCGGCCTCCGCGGTGAGGATCCGGTAGGACTCGGACGTGCCGGCAGGGGTGTTGAAGTCACCGGTGAGCAGGACCGGCAGCGTCGGGTCGAAGCCGCCGATCCGGTCGCGCACCAGGGCGGCGCTCCGCTGGCGCGAGTTCTCCGACTGGTGGTCGAAATGGGTGTTCACGTGCGTGAACTCGCGCCCGGTGCGCACGTCGCGGAACCGCACCCAGGTGACCATCCGCACCACCGTGTTGCCCCAGCTGGCCGAGCCGATCACCGAGGGCGTGTCGGAGAGCCAGAAGTGGTCGTAGTCCAGCGGCTCCACCCGGCGGGCGTCGAAGTAGATCGCCATGTACTCGCCGCGGCCGCCGCCCTCCCGGCCCAGGCCGATCCAGTCGTAGTGTCCCGGCAGGTCCTCCCGCACCTGCTTGACCTGGTGGTACAGCGCCTCCTGCACGCCGAGCAGCGTCGGCCGCTCCAGGTCGAGGAAGCGGGCCAGGACCGGGCGGCGGTCGGCCCAGGAGTCGGGCGTCCCGGGCGCGGCGTTCGCGTCCATGCGGATGTTGAACGTCATCACGTGCAGCCGGTCGCCGGTGGCCTCGCCGATCAGCGCGTCGCGCGAGCCCCGCTCCCGCGGCGTGGCGGCCGTGGCCTGCGTCGCGCCGAGCCCGACCAGACCGGCGGCGCCCGCGGCGCCGGCCGCGCCGAGCACCCCTCGCCGGGAAATCCCCATGACAGTCCTCCTTGTGCTGGGAAGTCAGCGTCCGACGAGGACTGTCGCCGCCGCACACGTCCACGCGCCGAACGCCAGTCGAACGTTGGGAGGTGCGCCGGTTCCCGTTGAATTTTGTCGAGGCGGTACAAGTTTTCCCCGCTTCCGGCACGGGGCATCAACTCGACGTAGATTCACGGAAGTTAAGGGAAAGGAGCGGGCCGTCACGGCATGCGCCGTCTTGCGGTCGGCCCGACCCCGGACGTAGATGTCATAGGAGTCCGCGAGCCCACCAGCCGGGGTTCGCAACCGCTTATCCGATCGGGGGGTTAGGCCATGGCCACTCCGCTGTCCGCCGACAAGCTGCTCAAGGCCCTGAAGGACGAGGGCGTCAAGGTCGCCGAGTACAAGTCGTGGCGGACGCACAACCGCAACGGCGCCGGAGCCTGGGGCCCGGTCCACGGCGTGATGATCCACCACACGGTCACCTCGGGCACCGACTCCTCGGTCGCCCTGTGCTACAACGGCCGCTCCGACCTGCCAGGGCCGCTGTGCCACGGCGTGATCGCCAAGGACGGCACGGTCCACCTCGTCGGCCACGGCCGTGCCAACCACGCGGGCAAGGGCGACGGCGACGTGCTCGCCGCCGTCATCGCCGAGCGCGACCTGCCCGCCGACAACGAGTCCGACACCGACGGCAACGTCCACTTCTACGGCTTCGAGTGCATCAACCTCGGAGACAACAAGGACACCTGGCCCGCCGCCCAGGTCGAGGCCATCGTGCGCGCCTCCGCGGCCATCTGCCGCGCGCACGGCTGGGGCAAGGAGGGCGACACCTCGGTCATCGGCCACCTCGAGTGGCAACCGGGCAAGGTCGACCCGCGCGGCCCCGGCATCTCCATGGGCGACGTCCGGCGGCGCGTCGCCGAGCGCCTGCGGCACGACGCGGGCTGGAGCCCCGACACCGGCGACCAGGAAGACGAGGAGGGGGACATAGTGCCCAAGCGCTCCCTGTACGGCACCCACGAGTACACCAGGACCATCCAGCCCGACACCTGGACCACGCTCCACTTCAACCGCCAGCACGACGGCAAGCAGTGGGTGGAGAAGGAGCCACAGGCCAGCATCCTGTTCGGGCCGATCTACTTCACGGCCTCGATCGGCGTGCGGGTCAAGGGCCTCCAGCGCGGCGCCGAGTTCCAGATACGGCTCGCCAGGTACCAGGAGGGTGACGACGGCACGTTCGAACACACCGGCGCCCTGCCCATCAACTCCCCGGTGCACGCGGGCGGCGACAGCCACTTCACCTACACCTGGACCGGCCAGCTCACCGGCAGCCGCAAGGGGCGGCTGCGCGTCGAGGTCATCCACTTCGGCGACGAGCCGGTCACGGTCGACTGGGCCCTCGCCGAGGCCCTCCACTGGGCGGCCTGAACCCCCGCCCCGACCCCGTGGGTAACGCTCTCCCGTCCTCGCGCCAAGCAGAGGTGTAGGAAGGACGAGGACGGGAGAACCTCACGTGAACATAGCCAGAAGCCGCGGCGGGCCGGCGGCCGCCGCCCGGGACCCGGAGCTCTTCGAGGAGTTCTACCGGGCGCACGTCGACGCGGTGACCCGCTTCCTGGCCCGCCGGCTGGACGACCCGCACACGGTCGCCGACCTCACCGCCGAGGTCTTCCTCGCCGTGATCGACTCCGGGCACACCTACCGGCCCGCGCTCGGCAGCGAACGCGGCTGGCTCTACGGCGTCGCCCGCAACATCGTCGCCGCCGAACGCCGGCGCACCGCCCGCGAGCACGTGCTCAACGGCCGCGTCGCCGGCCGTCGGCTGCTGGAGGCGGACGACATCGCGCGCCTCGAGGAGAAGCTCGTCGCCGAGAACGAGGGCCGCCGCCTGGTCGCCGCCCTCGCCGACCTGCCGGAGGGCGAGCGGGCGCTGCTCGAACTCATCGTCGCCGACCAGCTCTCCGTCCCCGAGGCCGCCCGCGCCCTCGGCATCCGCCCCACCGCGGCCCGGGTGCGCCTCTACCGCGCCCGCGGCCGGCTGCGCGCGGCGCTGGCCGAGAGCCAGGACACCACCGCCACCGAGACCACCACCACGACCATCACCACCGACGGCGCCGTCGCGATCACCGGGAGCAGGGCATGAACAACACCTTCGAGGGCCGCCTGCTGGACGAACTCAAGGACGAGGTCCGCCGGGCCGCCACCACCGAGGCGCCGGCCGCGCCACGCCGCCTGCTGACCCCCGCCCGCGCCGGCCTCGGCCTGGCCGCGGCGACCGCGGCCGCGTCGTTCCTGCTCCTGCCGGGCGGCGGCGCCTCGCCCGCCTACGCGGTGGAGCGCCAGGAGAACGGCACGGTGGCGTTCACCTACTTCCAGTTCCGGGAGTACGACGCGGAGGACATCAGGAACATGGTGGCCGACCTGCGGGCCGCCGGCATGACGGTCGTCGAGGAGCCGGAGGACGTGCTGGTCTGCGGCGACGGCGACCGCTACCACCCGCTGGGGCAGACCGACATGGCGACGGTGGACTCGGACGGCGACGCCGGACCGGCGGATCCACGCGTCTCCCTCCGGGTCATCCAGGCGAGCAGCGGCCTCGAGGAGCTGCCCGGCACCGGTGAGGAGACCGGCTTCCTGCTCGAACCGGGCGACACCGTCGTCTACGACACCGACGGCGACAACGACGCCCTCGCCTTCTTCTCCGGCGCCTGCGCATAGCACCCCGCCCGCCCCGGCGGAGCCGGTACCGTGGCGCGCATGCGCTACGAGGCACGGCACAGTACGACCCGCGGCTGGTACGTCGTCTCGGACGAGGGCCATCTCGCCCACGTCCCCGACCCCGAGACGTCCCCCCAGCTAACGCTGGGAGGTGCCCCCAACTGGCGGGCCGCGCTGTTCGAGCGGCAGGAGGACGCGGAGCGCTGCGCGGCCGAGCTCACCCGCCTGGGCCAGCTCAGCTAGCGGCGGCGCTCCGCACCAGCTCCAGGTACCGGTCCCAGTCCCAGTGCGGGCCGGGGCAGATCCGGATCACGTCCGGTACCTCGTTGTGTCCCACGATGTGGTCCCGGTCCACCGGGATCCCGTACCGCGCGCAGATGCCGGCCACCAGCCGCGCCGACGACTCGTACATCGTGTCCGTCAGGTAGGACGGCTCGTCCGCCCAGCCCTCGTGCTCGATGCCTATGCTGCGCTCGTTGAAGCCCCGGTTGCCCGCCTGGTAGGCGACGTCCAACTCCCGGACCATCTGCGCCACATGGCCGTCCTCCGAGCGCACCACGTAGTGCGCGGCGGCCTGGTGGTTCGGGTCCTGGAAGACCCGCAGCGTGATGTCGTAGGTGGCCTCCGGCATGTGGATCACCACCCGGTCGATGTCGTAGCCGCGCGGGCGGCTGGCCCGCCGGTAGTTCGCCGGCGACGCCGGCACCCACTCGGCGCCCGGGTGATCGACCTCACCCTCGACCCGCGGCGTCTCGACCCCCGAGTACCGCCACCACCAGTCGTTCAGCCGGTCCCGCGCCACGTACCCGCCCAGGCCCAGAGCCCCCGCCGCGCCGCCGAGCAGCACCGCGCGCCGGCCGACGCCACGGCGCGTGGCGTTCCCATGATCACCCATCGAGCCCTCTCCGCCCCCTCCACGCTCCACGCAGCCGAGAACGCCCGCGGCCCGCCGTCGGTTCCGCCCCGGCTCGTAGAATCGGCTCCACCATGCCCTACTTCGACCACGCCGCCACCACCCCCATGCTGCCCGAGGCGATCGCGGCGATGACCGCCCAGCTCACCAGCACCGGCAACGCCTCGGCGTTGCACGGCTCCGGGCGGCGGGCCAGGCGCACGGTCGAGGAGGGGCGCGAGGCGCTGGCCGCCGCGCTCGGCGCCCGGCCGAGCGAGGTGGTCTTCACGGCCGGCGGCACCGAGGCCGACAACCTCGCCGTCAAGGGCCTCTACTGGGCCCGCAGGGCCGCCGACCCGCGCCGCACCCGCGTCCTGGCCAGCCGCGTCGAGCACCACGCCGTCCTCGACGTCGTCGAGTGGCTGGCCGACCACGAGGGGGCCGACGTCGACTGGCTGCCGGTGGACGCCCTCGGCCGCGTACACCCCGACGCGCTGCGCGCCGCCGTCGAGCGCGACCCGGAAAACGTGGCGCTGATCACCGTGATGTGGGCCAACAACGAGATCGGCACCATCCAGCCGATCCACGAACTGGCCGCCATCGCCGGCGAGTTCGGCATCCCCATGCACGCGGACGCGGTGCAGGCCGTGGGCCAGCTGCCGGTGGACTTCGAGGCCTCCGGCCTCGCCGCGCTCACCGTCTCAGGACACAAGATCGGCGGCCCCTACGGCATCGGGGCGCTGCTGCTCGGCCGCGCCTGGACCCCCACCCCCGTGCTGCACGGCGGCGGCCAGGAGCGCGAGATCCGCTCCGGAACCCTCGACGTGCCGGCCATCGCCGGCTTCGCCGTGGCGGCCGAGCTGGCCGCGGAGCGCCGCGAGACGTTCGCCCGCGAGATCGGCGCCCTGCGGGACGAGCTGATCGCGGCCGTCCGCGCCGCGGTACCCGACGCCCTGCTCGGCGGCGACCCGGACCCGGCGGGCCGGCTCCCGGGCAACGCGCACTTCGCCTTCCCCGGCTGCGAGGGCGACTCGCTGCTGCTGCTGCTCGACGCCCAGGGCATCGAGTGCTCCACCGGATCCGCCTGCACGGCCGGCGTCGCCCAGCCGAGCCACGTGCTGCTCGCCACCGGCGCCGACCCCGAACTCGCGCGCGGCACCCTGCGGTTCAGCCTCGGCCACACCACCACCCGGGACGACGTGACCGCGGTCGCCGAGGCCATCGAGCCGGCCGTCGCCCGGGCCAGAACCGCCGGACTCAGCTGAGCCGGCCGCCGTACCCTGGATGACGTTATGACTGACACACCTGCCCCCCGGTTGAAGGTGCTGGCCGCCATGTCCGGCGGCGTCGACTCGGCGGTCGCCGCCGCGCGCGCCGCCGAGGCCGGGCACGACGTGACCGGCGTCCACCTCGCGCTCTCCGCCAACCCGCAGTCCTTCAGGACGGGGGCACGCGGCTGCTGCACCATCGAGGACTCACGGGACGCGCGCCGCGCCGCCGACGTCATCGGCATCCCGTTCTACGTCTGGGACCTCGCCGAGCGGTTCAGGGAGGACGTGGTCGAGGACTTCATCGCCGAGTACCGGGCCGGCCGCACGCCCAACCCGTGCCTGCGGTGCAACGAGAAGATCAAGTTCGCCGCGCTGCTCGACAAGGCGCTGGCGCTCGGCTTCGACGCGGTCTGCACCGGCCACTACGCCAGCGTGGTGCGGACCCCCGACGGCGGCCGCGAGCTGCACCGCTCGGCCGACCTGTCCAAGGACCAGAGCTACGTCCTCGGCGTCCTCGACGAGCGGCAGCTGGCGCACGCGATGTTCCCGCTCGGCGACACCCGGGCCACCAAGGCCGAGATCCGCGCCGAGGCGGAGCGGCGCGGCCTCGCGGTGGCCCGCAAGCCCGACAGCCACGACATCTGCTTCATCGCGGACGGCGACACGCAGGGCTTCCTCGCCCGCCACCTCGGCTCCGCCGAGGGCGACATCGTCGACGAGGCGGGCCAGAAGGTCGGCACCCACCAGGGCGCGCACGGCTTCACCGTCGGCCAGCGGCGCGGCCTGAAGATCGGGCACCCGGCGCCGGACGGCAAGCCGCGCTACGTCCTGGACATCTCGCCGGTCGACAACCGCGTCACGGTCGGGCCCGTCGAGGCGCTGGACGTGACCGCGCTCACCGCCATCCACCCCCGCTGGTGCGGCGCCCCACCGGCCGGTCCCGGCGACTACACCGCCCAACTGCGCGCCCACGGCGGCGAGACCCCGGTCACCGCGGAACTCGTCGACGGCGCGCTGCGGGTCCGCTTCGCGGAGCCGGTGCGGGGGGTGGCCCCCGGCCAGGCGGTCGTCCTCTACGACGGCCCCCGCGTCGTCGGCTCCGCGACCATCGCCACCACGACCCGCGCCGCGACAGCGGCGCCCGCCTGACGTTGACCGCCGACCCGCAGGCCCGGGCCACCGGCGCGCTCCGCGCGCTTGGTGCCCGGGCCTGCGGCCGTGTCGCGCCCCCCCCAGTCTCTTATACACAGATCCC